>CAYZOD010000046.1:0-5689 GCA_964480165.1 uncultured archaeon | reverse complement strand
CGGACTCCATGGACGTGCAATACCCCCTGCCGTAGGTATAAAACTTGCAAACCCGGAACTAAAGGTAATTGCCTACGGCGGAGACGGGGGGCTTCTGAACGAGGGAATATCACATCTGCTCCACGCGGCGCGGTACAACTCGGACATAACTGTGGTCCTCCACAACAACCAGGTCTTCGCCTTGACGACGGGACAGGCAACAGCCACCACCGAGAAGGGCTTTAAGGGTAAGAGCACTCCCCTTGGCACCTTCGAGGAGCCACTGAACCCGATCGCACTAACGCTGGAGGCGGGGGCCACTTTCGTTGCGAGAGAGTTTGCGTACGACGTTGTTCATCTGAAAGAAACGCTCAAGGCGGCTATAAAGCACAAGGGATTCTCCCTCGTCGAAGTGCTCCAGCCCTGCGTTTCCTTCCACGACACGACTCAATACTTCAGGGAACATGTCTACCGACTAGAGGAAGAGGGACACGACACCCACGACTACTGGGCGGCGCTTCGCAGGGCCCGCGAGTGGAACTACGACTTGAACCCCAACGCGAGAATTCCGACGGGCATCTTCTACGTGAATGATGAGAAGATGTCCTACGAGGAGGGGTGGCCTTCGGTACGTAAGGGCCCCTTCTGGAAACGCCGGCGTAATCGCGATTGGAAGGAGATCGTCTCCCTCTATAGGGTGGAGTAACATGGCCACCCTCATCCTTCTTCGTCACGGACTGAGCGTCTGGAACAAGGAGAACATATTCACCGGCTGGACGGACGTTCCCCTCGCCCCAGAGGGTGAGGAAGAATCGAGGAGGGCAGGCATCATAATGAAGGAAGCGGGGCTGAAACCCGATATCTGGTTCACCTCGTACCTCGAGAGGGCCATCATGACAGGGGTTCTTGCTTTGAAGGAGATGGGGCGCCTCTGGATACCCTGTGAAAAGCACTGGAGATTGAACGAAAGGCATTACGGCGCACTCCAGGGAAGAAACAAGGACGAGGTGAGAAAAGAGGTCGGTGAGGAGCAGTTCTGGGCGTGGAGGAGGGGGTACGACACGCCGCCGCCACCCCTTGGCTGGAACGACCCGCGACACCCGAGATTCGACGAAAAGTATAAGAATTTGCCCCCCGAACTCCTTCCGAGCACGGAATCCCTGAAGGATACCATCGAGCGCGTCTTGCCCTACTGGCGGGAGAGGATAATCCCTGAACTGCGGGCAGGGAAGACAGTCCTCGTGGCAGCGCACGGCAACACGCTCCGCGGCATCATCATGGAATTGGACGGACTCAGCCCCGACGAGGTAAGACAGTTGGAGGTTCCTGTAGCGTTACCCATCGTCTACGAGTTCGACGAGAACATGAAAATAGAAGAAAAGTATGCGCTGGAGTGATCAGAGCGTCTCCAGGATTCTCCATTTCTTGTAGAGGTAGCGGAGCTTGTATGCGTAGACCAGGGACACGAAGGATGCCAAAACGAGCAAAGCATCCGCCGTTTCGCCAGTAACCCAGCTAATGCGCGAGGCAATCGCGTAGGTGGCCCAGAGCATCACCATGCCTGGCGTGTATCCTCTTTCCGATGTGAAGAAGTCCATGAGTCTTCCACCGGGCCGAAGAACCAGATAGTATATCAGGAAGATGCCGAAGGCAAGGGGAACGAGTTTGGATTCGACCGCAAGGGCAAAGCCTATGGATGATGCAGTTCCTGCACCCGAGATGATTCTTCTAATAAGAGCGAAGCCAAATACCGAGAAGATGTGGCCAAATACTGCGATCACGCCATACCACGGTCCCCAGAAGTATGCTGGGAGGAATGCCTTGAGTGCATCGAGAGTTGCAGCGGCCACCCAGACCCAGAGCATACCCGTGGCGTAATAAGCGTTCGTTGCCCCTATATTCCGATCTCCAAAGTTGGCAATATCCTTCCCGTAGAGGCGGGCAAGGATATACGCAAAGGGAATGGACCCAAGAATGTATGAAACAATCGCGTAGATAGGATCGATCACTTTAACACCTCCAATATCTTCGATAGGGAGAGTTCGAAGGCCACAACGGGTACGTATAGTCCAAAAGCTTCAAGCACCTCTGGGTAAACCTCGCCTATATGACCGAGGACCGTTTCTCCTGAAACGACCTCTGCAGACCTCCCCGGAATGTAGAACGGGTAGTCCTTGGCACGCAGTTCATAGGGAACGCTCAGCTGGTCCAGCAGGAACTCAAGGACCTGACGGACATCTGTATACGTTACGGAAGAGGCAGCCACTGCATATGCCACGTGCTGTTCCGTTCTCGTGCTCGTCGGGGATCTTCCATCATACACAACAACGTCCCCCACCTCGAAGACCCTCTGTGGATAGTCTTCTCCCGTGTTCGCCGAGAGGAAGTCCATCACAGTGGGGAGAAGGGCGGGACGGACCAAGGAGAACGTTTCGGTCATGGGGTTCTGGAGGACGACGACGGGCACGTGTTTTGCACGTTCAAGGACGGAGCGGGAGGTCAGGATGAACGTGGCAATCTCCTGTGCTCCCGTTCCTATGAGTAGTTCCTTCACCGCGTCCTCTAGCTTTGTGTACTCCGAAGCGCCACCCTTCGTCATGAAACCTGGCAGTTTTGGCTCGACGCGGTTATACCCGTAGGCGATGAGAATATCCTCCACAACGTCGCGCTCGTGCATGATGTCTGATCGGTATGCTGGGTAGAGAACGGTCCATTCATCTCCATTGACCGCTTTAACATCATATCTGGCACGCTCTAGGACCTTCCTGAACTCCTCGTCGCTGAAACGTAGGCCAGAGATGTGTTCGGCGTAGGATTTACGAATTCTAAACGTCTTTGGCGCGAGGTCGGGCGTCTCGACCGTCCTGTTAGGGTAAACAATCCTGACAGACTCGATGACACCGCCACGCTCGGCGAGGGCCGTTGCAATCACGTTCAGCGACGTCAAAACTGCTTTTTCATCTGTTCCCGTCACGTCGATGAAGATATTTCGCGTATCCGGGCCGATGTTGCCAATATCGTTGGAGTTAATTATGGGTGGGAAGGATATCACCTTCCCATTTGCGTCGAGGATGATTGGGTATCTCTCAAGCCCTTCAAGTATGTGCGCGTACTCCCTCCCCTTCTCGTGGCGATCAAGGATCTCCCGCAGCGTCATCTCCTCCGTTTCCCAGAGGGGGACGAAGGATATCTCGTCGGGCTTTGCCGTTGTGTACTTCGCGGGGAAGGAGATCATATCTGCGTTGTGGGTACCTATGGCAACACGCTTCCTCTTCCGCCCGTATGTGAGCATCACCTTGTCCTGGAGTTGTATGAGTTGTTCGTATCCTTCTTCGCCGAGTTTGACGTCTCTCACGATCGCCGCCGCAACGAACGGTCGGACGGAACGGACGGATGCATCCACATGAAGTTCGGTGTCAGAGGGACGGACCTCGTACTTCGGACAGCCCGTCTCGATGCCCAGATATCCCCTCATTTCCCGTGCAAGGCCCTCCGTGGACCACATGTCCGGGCGGTTGGTGTCCGAGTAGTCAACAGTGATTACTCCGTCCTCGTAGTCGTCCAGTTCCCCCTTCAGGTCGAAGAGAATGTCCTCTATCTCATCAACACTGAGTTTCCGCCCCACTAAGCGTTCTAAATCATCATGGCGCACTTCGTATTTCGGCATCTCACACCCTCCATATCTTCTTGGCGCTACGGAGATATCCTAGCCGCTTGGAGTAGAACTCTCTAATATCATCAATCCCCAGTTCCATCATGGCGAACCGTCCGATACCCAGGCCCCACGCGATGACTGGAACGTTTATGTCGAAGGGTTCGAGCAGTTCCTCTCGGAACATGCCCGCTCCCCCTATCTCGATCCAGCCCTTCTCTGGATGCTTGACGAAGAGCTCCACTGACGGCTCGGTGAAGGGGAAGTAGCCCGCCTTGAACTTCACATTATCCGTTCCAGCGAATTCCCTGGCGAAATCCTTCAGGAGGCCGAGGAGATCACGGAACGTTATGTCTTCGGACAAGACTACACCGTCCAGCTGGTTGAACTCGAGAAGGTGTTTATAATCAAACTCGTCGGGCCTGAACACGCGGGAGATCGTGAAGTACTTGCCGGGGATCTTTGGCTTGTGTGCGAGGAGCAGTGCAGAGAGTGCAGTGGCGTGGGAGCGGAGAACGAGGCGGCGTGCCTTCTCATCGTCCCATTTGTAGCCCCAGGACCGCTCATGCACGCGTTTTACGCGTTTAATATACTCCTCCCACTCAGCGGGTATTTCAGCGTGCGTTTTCGGTGCGGAGACGAAGTATATGTCATGAATATCCGAAGCGGGATGGTCCTGTGGCATGAAGAGGGCGTTGGAGTTCCAGAACATGGGGAGGACTATTTCACCCGGCTCCTCCTCCTGGAAGCCGAGGGCATATAGCCTATCCTTTACACGCCGGAGGAACTCGTAGTATGGCTGTCTCTTCCCGTAGGCGCGTTTGGGGATGGGGGAGACGACGTCATACGCCCTGAATTCCTTGCCCTTCCAGGCGCCGCTCCGAAGGACCTCTGGGGTAAGTGCGTCGATAAGATCCTCCCTCACGTGGGGGAGCACCATGGAGAGGAGAGGTGACGGCTCCGCATACCAGACGACGTGCTTCTCCTTCGTTACTAATCCGCGTCTGTTGAGGATCTTGTATGATTCCTCGTCCAGGCAGTCCAGAGTTTCGTAACATTCCTCCCAGGGGAAGACAAAGCTCTTTCCCTTCTCCGTGAGTGTGAGTGTTCCCTTTTCAAACTGAACGAGGCCCTCCTTCTTCAGCAGGCCGATAACACCGGAGAACTCCTCCTTCGTGACGGGCAGCTCGTCGATCTTCTTTGCCCCTTCCTTCAGCGCGTCGAGGATCCTCCGTTCTGGCAGCTTCCCCCCTACATACTCTTTACCCTTCTCCGTATGGACAATCTCTTCTCTTTCAACACGGATTAACCGTACAATGCCCTTGTTTGACAGATACTGCAGACCGCGCATGGCCTCAACTTCGGAGAGGCCGGCACGCTTGGCAATCTCAGAAACGGGCCGTTTCTCGTCCACGTGCTTGATTACCTTCCGCTCGAGAAGGGAGAGCATGCGAGCAATCCGCTCAGGATTCATGTTCTTCTTTTGGCGCCGAGAGTTTAAAATTGGGACGGCATCACCAGCACCTCGCTCGATAATACCTTCCCGAAGAGCGAGCGTAAAAATATTGTAGGATGGGAGTCAGTCGTAATCTATCTTCCACCCCCACATTCGTGACGCGAGGGCACCGTCGTACTTTATCTTCTCTAAATTCTTGTCTGCGTGCTTCTCGTTCTCCCTGATCTCGTTCAGAACGCCCTGCACCTTCTTCAACAGGCGCAGCTTACACTCGCCACAGAGCAAAGCACCGCTTTTGCAGTCCTGGTATATCTGGGTAAGTTCCTTGTCGTCGTCGGTAAACAGCGTGTGCCACTTGTAGACGGAGCAGATGTCCGGGTTCCCTCCCTTTTCCCTCTGCTCCTTCACGGTAGGCTGGCCGCCTGTAAACGCATTCATTATTTTCCTTTTGACTGTCTTCTCATCGTCGGTAACAAAGATTGTCGAGTCAGGTTTGCTGGCGCTCATCTTCCCCGTCGGGCCGTCGAGACCAGGCATGAACTTTGATAGAACGGTGGATGTCTTCTTGTAGCCGATCTTCTCCGCGATGTCCCTCTGTATGC
>CAYZOD010000045.1:5590-6088 GCA_964480165.1 uncultured archaeon | reverse complement strand
GCGCGTGCAGGGCATCGCCCGGCCAAAGAACTTGGCCAAGCCCAGCCCCGGCGCTTTCATTACTCGTTACCACCTCTCCGTTCTCCTAGCTTGCTTATTAACGTGGGGATCGTTCTAGTATCGTGCGGCTCGTAGAGGTATCCTTTGAGGTGGGGAACAAGGTCGGAGGTATTCACACCGTTCTCGCGTCCAAGGCACGCCTCATGACCCGCCTGTTCCGGCCATACCTCGCAGTGGGGTACTTCGACGAAAAGAAATCGCCGAGGGAATTCGTTGAGGAGACACCACCCGATACGATGATGCCAGCGATTGACGCGCTCAGATCGTTGGGCGCTGACGTTCACTACGGCTCCTGGCTCGTACCCGGAAAGCCGAAGGCTGTTCTCATCAACCCGGGAAGGATGATGGAGCGGCTGAACGAGATAAAGTATTACTACTGGGACTGGTACAGGGTGGATTCGCTACGCTCTGACGACTGGTTCAACATCCCTGTTGTTT
>CAYZOD010000045.1:0-5580 GCA_964480165.1 uncultured archaeon | reverse complement strand
TCGCATCTGACCCGAACACCGTTGTTCTTGCCCATGAGTGGCTGAGCGGCGGTGCGATCCTCTATCTCCGGAAGCACGTGCCGAACATACCTACAATCTTCCATACCCACGCTACCATGCTCGGGAGGGTTCTTGCAAACAGCGGTTATGATCTCTACGGCATGATCGATTCGGGGGAGGGCAATCCTGACGAACTGGCGTATAAGCACGGTATCGAGGCAAAACATCTCATGGAGAAGGCGTCCGCTCAGAATGCTCACGTCTTCACGACGGTCTCCGATGTAACGGCGCGTGAGGCGAAGTATATACTTGGAAGGGAGCCAGATCTCGTGCTTCCGAACGGTCTGGACATGGACATCATTCCCCCCATGGAGGAGCTCTCCTACCGCCACGTGATAAACGAGAGAAAGATAAACGAGTTCGTTCTGGCATACTTCTCGCCCTACTACCCTATAGATGTGGACAACACGCTCTACTTCTTCTTCTCCGGCCGTTACGATGTTCACGTTAAGGGAATCGACGTGCTGATTGATGCCCTGGCTCTTCTCAACCAGCGGCTGAAGGATGAGGCGTCCAAGCGAAATCTCGTCTTCTTCTTCTTCGTAGCACGCGAGGGCTACCGCGTGAACCCAGAGGTTCTCGAAAACATGTCCGCCTTCCGTGCCGTGGAGGACTTCGTGGACTCACATCTGCCTCAACTTAGGGACAGTCTTGTTCGTGCGATCGCCGAGGGTCACTTCCCCGACGGCGATATATTTGACGATGCTTTTGCCTACGGAGCGAGACGTTTGATCCTCCGTCTGAAGCAGCACGGGGGTAGCAGCGCCCCCATATCAACGCATCTGCCGTCCCCCGATGACTTCGTCGTCTCCCGCCTCCGCGAGGTTGGCCTCACGAACGCCCCCGACGATCCGGTCAAGGTCATATACTACCCGGCATACCTCTCGCCCGGTGACGGTCTGTTGAACCTCTCCTACTACGATATGGTTACTGGGACGCATTTGGGCGTGTTCCCTTCATACTACGAACCGTGGGGATACACTCCCCTTGAAACGGCTGCGTGGGGCGTTCCTGCCATTACTACGGACGTCGCAGGGTTCGGGCAGTATATTCTTTCCGGATACGGGGAGTTTGCCAGAAGATCTGCCATCTCCGTTCTCCCCCGCCGTGGCGTGCCGGATTCTGAGTTCGTGAACGGTCTCGCGGATGTCCTGCACTGGTATCTTACAATGCCCCGCCGTGAGCGCCTAGAGAGAAAGATAGAGGCAAAGTACATGGCAAAGAAGGCGGACTGGAGTGAACTGATCCAAGCATACGTTACTGCTGCTGAGAGGGCCCTTCACTTTTCCCATTCCTGATTCTCTCAACGAGGAGATCCTCGAAGTGCTGCAGCGTGTTCATATAGGATATGAACGCATCGTATGGCGTCTCGAAAGCCTCGCTGCGGAAGTATGCGTGTATGTCCCCGTCCTGATTATACTTCATGCTCATGTAGTAGAAGTTGTCCGATGTCTGCAGCAGACGCCAGATGTGGGTCAGCTTCGGGTCGTTTACCTGATGAACGAAGGTCTTCAGCTCCTTTATCTTGTTAAATGCTGCCCACTGGAGCTCGTTGGCGAGCCAGGCGCTCAGATCACGGTCGAGGTCCGCCCAGGTAACGGGCGGGTCGTAGTTTAGCTCGCCTCTTACGGGATAGCGCTCAAACGCCTCAGAGAGCGTGACGAAATCCATGCTGTTCTCGAAAACCTTGAATGGAAGCGCCTTAAGGAACTCAAAGATGCCCGTCACTGGCCACATGTGTTCCCCGAAGGTCTCGTAATCCATGAACAGGCCTATGACGTCGCCGCCGCTCGCCTTCAGCCAGGATGCATACTTCTCAGCGGTTAGTGGGAACTCCTCCCAGTGGGGGTTGGCGAAACGGAAGCCGACGTCGTCAGAGAGGCGGTAGTTACGTGGCAGGAGTTTTATGTTAGCGCCCACGGGCTTGTACACGTAGTTGGGGCTTCTCCAGCCGAGGACACGATCTGCCCCCTCTGCAACGACCCCCTCGTATCCCATTCTCTCTAGGATCTTCCCGAGCTCGTTGAAGAACAGGCCCTCTGTGTTCCTGAACACCTTCGGTCGCACCTTGAAATGCTCCCATATCTTTTCCCTGTGCATCTTCACCTGCTCTTTGAACTCGTCCTCGTCCCAGAGCGCGGCAAATGAGTGATAATAAGTCTCATCCATCATCTCCACGGCTCCCGTTTTCACGAGCTCTCTGAACGATTCTATGAGTTCCGGTTCGTACATCTCCGCCTGTTCTATAAACGTGCCCGTCAGCGAGAACGAGACGCGGAACTTCCCTTCCGTGCGTTCGATCAGGTCGAGTATAATCTCATTGGTGGGGTAGTAACACTTGGACGCAACGCGCCGGAAGATCTTCTCGTTCTTTTCGTGGTCGAAGTAGCGTTTCCAAGGGTCCTCCTCCTTGTCAAAGAAGGAGAACTTCTTCAGTCTGAACGGCTGGTGGACCTGGAAGTAGAACGCTATGGAGGTCATCTCAACACCTTCTTATACGTTCTCAGAGTTAGCTCCGCGGCGGAATCCCACGTATACCTCTTCAGTTCCATGTATCCGTTCTTCACAAGGACCTTTCGGAGCGGTTCGTGGCGGAGCACGGATATGATCTTGTTTGCTAGTTCTTCGACGTCCCAGAAGTCTACCGTAAGCACGTTTTTCACGAGGTCCGTCACTCCCGCGTTCTTTGAGACGATGACGGGCGTTCTTGAGGCCATCGCCTCCAACGCCGTTATACCGAAGGGTTCGTAGACCGAGGGCATGACGTATACGTCTGCGTAGCGGTAGAGCATAGCTTTCTTATCCTCTGGGACGTAGCCCAGGAACAGGACCTTGTCGGAGATGCCCATGCGCGCCGCTTCCTGTATGAGGGAGGGGAGGAGGAACCCCTTGCCCGCCACGATGAACTTCACGTCTGGCATTACCTCCGATACAAGCTTCGCGGCACGGAGGAAGAACTCGGGCCCCTTCTGGAACGTTAGACGCCCGAAGAACAGAACAATGGGGTGGCTCTTCTTGAACTCGGATATCTTCACCCTCTCAAAGGGTTCCGTGTCGATGGCGTTGTATATGACGTCTATTTTTTTCGGATCCGCCCCGAGGCGCTCCACAACTTCATTCATAAACTTCTTGGATACTGCTATGATCCTGTCTGCCTTCTCCACGGCCCCCTTCTCGATCTCGAGGATCTTATCGTATGGCCGATCCGCGGTTCTTGAATACTCGGTAGAGTGGAACGTGACGACGAGGGGGATGCCCAGTTTCTCCTTCAGGGCGATACCTGCGAGGAATGTGATCCAGTCGTGGGCATGTATGAGGTCGAATTTTTCTCCGGTGATTTTTATGTATTCGAGAACTGCCCGAACGACGTTCTTGGCGTAGTTTCTCGCACCTGTAACTGGATCTGCGGGGTATTTATCCTCCCCGAAGGCCGTTTTGAATGATCCATCCCCCATGAACTGGAGGTATGGGCCGATCTCCCCCTCCACGGGCACTTGAAGGATTTTCAGCCAGGGGGCAGAGACGCGAACGCCCTTGTAGGGCATCACGTAGAGAATTTGAACATTCTTTGAGGCGAGGTGCTTCGTCAGGTAGTATGCGTGGACGCCGAGCCCGCCGCTGAAAAACGGAGGAAATTCCCAGCCGATCATTAGTACTCTCATTTCGATCCTCGCCCCCTTATGATCCTATATTCTTACACTCTCTTTTATTTACGATCTTCGAACTGTTACCATGATCTGGTGGTTATTTAGCCTATGGAGATGTGTTTCATCCTGCCCCTCTCCCAGCGCACGCGCCGGATCTTTGTTATGTCGGGGGGTATCCTCCTTCTGTTTATGATCACCTCGTCTATCGTTCTTATAACGAGGGCAGCCGTCCACAGCTGAGCATCTGCCCCGATTGGCTCACCCGTTTTTGCATTCCATACCTCATCGAGATATCGCGTCCATTTGGCCCTCTTCAGGAGTGCGTCACGTAGCATCATTGCTGTCTCCCAGTCCCCTGCGGAGAGCGCAACGTACAGTCCCGCTGCGGTCGTGAGCCCCCATACTGCACCGGTGTGATAGCCTTTTGAATCGTACTCTGCCTCGAGCGGCGACCATGAGCGGACGCCCCATTCCGAGATGAGGCGCCACTCCTTCGCCAGCGCAAGTGCCTTTTCCGGTGGAATGAGCCCATACATCGATGCGAAGAGTATGTTCGCGCTCCGCTCGAGGATGAATTTCTGCTTTTCTTCTTCCCACTGCCGCTTCGCATCGCCGTAGATTTCTCCTGCAAGGATTCCCAATCCTGCCAGTTTCCGTATCGCGCTCAGGACGTAGCCCGCCACTTCCACTGGATACTTTCTTATCTCTAAGGTATCCATCCACGTGTCCTTGCCCCTACTCCTCGGAAGGTATCCTTGTGCATTTTCAAGGACCCATACGAACGCCTCGTGGATGTCCGTTGCGTTCTCCGTTGCGAACCTGTAATCCCCGCTGAGCGTTACGTAGTCGGCCACGGCGTTGAGGAAGAGCGGGTTCGTGTCGATGGTTCCGAACTCCGGAACGCCGTTCTCCCGTATGAGTCGCGGGATTTCGCCATCCACCTTGCTGTATAGGAAGTCAAGGAGCGTTCTCCTGACCAGGGACGCGTATCCCTCCCTCACGAGCGCAGGTATTGAGAGAAACGTGTCCCTACCCCAGTACTGGACGAACCAGGGCAGGCCGGCATACCATCCTCTTCGTTTCGCCAGGATTTGAATCGTTTCCCTCGCCCGATGGTAGAGCTCGTTCCAGTCGTCGGAGTCAGAATGGAATGATGCCTTTGCCGTTGGAGCAGCCTTTGCGAATCTTGGAGGTGTGTGGCGAACGTCTATGACTATCTGATCCCTGAACGGAGCACGGATCACTCTTATCAGGTACTCTTTCTCGCCCTGTTGGTGGATCCTCTGACCGAGGTCCATCGCCACTGCTTTGCCAGCGCTTTCGGGAAAGAGGGTGATCCAGTTCTTGCCAGCGTATGTTCCCTCGCTTCTGATCTCCACCTTCCCGCAGTTCTGATCGTAGGCGTGCCTCCCGCAGACGCCTACCTCTATCTCGTTCTCCTTTGATCCCTCCACGGAGAGGACGAGTTGCTCCAGTTCAGCTCCCCTGTAGTTTACGGAGCGCCGGGCAATCTTGATTCGGACCGTATGCCCGTTGATCTCATGGGTGAATGTGATGGCATCCTTCCCTACAGTGGTCTTTTCCACGATTGCATTCTCCGGTGCGGCCCATCCCCACTCTGTCTTCACGGCAATGTAGTCGAGGACCTTCTCGTCGGTGTTGAAGAGGCCGGACCATTCGTCGCGGAACGAGAAGTCGGGGAACACGGACAGGGTCAGCCCTCGCCCCCCTAGGAAGATCCTCTGCATCATAAAATCTGGCACTCTGCTTCATTTAAGGCCGCTAGGACAACGCAGCGGTGGTAAAAACAATGAAATTGTGAAGTGAGTGCGGGGGCGGGGATTCGAACCCCGGAAGGCGCTAAGCCAGCGGA
>CAYZOD010000044.1:0-6234 GCA_964480165.1 uncultured archaeon | reverse complement strand
AACAGGGAGTCTGGAACGTATAAGAGGGCCGTGGCGCTGTGGATCCAGGTGCGCGTGCCGAAGTACGGTTCGCCCGTGGATCTAACGAAGACTACACTCATAATCGAGACGGATCAGTTCGTCAAGTATGCCACCTACATCGACGCAGACGGAGACGACGTCTTCGGGGATAACGCATGCGATACTAGGAGCCCGTACCCCACGAACGACCCCAAGAACCCCGGAGATGTTGAATACAACGCTCTGGACGGAGAAAGATATACTGCGGTCTGGATAAACTGTGATGGAAAGAATGAGGACTATCTCATCTACCCAGGTCAGATCGCCATGCTCGTCTATGCAATACCTACCGGGCTAGATGAGGAGACACACCTCAAGATCACAATGGATACGACGGACGGGGGCAAATACACGGTTGAGACCGACGTCCCGAACTTTGCCAACAAACATATCGTGTCTGTCCCAGTATGACTTTTATTCACCCTCGCCTCATTATCTGTTGAATGCCCGGGAAGCGTATGAAGGATTCGAAGATACGTCAAGTTCTCTCTAAGTATACATATCTCAGAGAATACGTTGACCGGGCAACACGCGTATACGGGCGTCCGGAGTTCTATGAAACGCTCACAAGGGACATGGCGGATATAGAGGATCCAAACATCATTTACCCGGTTCATGACGGCATATTCGTCCACGTCCACAGGGATAGAGAAACTGGAGAGCTTCTCTACACTGTCATAGAGCCACACATGGAAGAAGCGCTAAAGGGCATATATGATCAGGTAATTGAGAAGGTAACCGAGCTCGCCGGTTACGTGGAGAAAGTCGAGCAGACAGAGGAAGCGCTGAGATCCCTCGTTCTGCAAACATTTCAAGAATTGAAACTGGATATGAGCCTCTTCGACACGATATTCTACTACGTGAAGAAAAACATTCTTGGATTCGGAATATGGGATGTCTTCTTCTATGACGAGTATCTCGAAGACGTGCGAAACGCAGAACTAGATACCTACGTCGTCCACAAGGTCTGGCACAACATGCGAACGAATGTACGCTTTCCAAACGAAAAAGAACTCAACCGATTTGCCTTCGATCTAGGGATCCGTATGAACAAGCGAGTATCAACGTCAAAGCCTATCGTGGACGGTATCATTCCCGAAACGAAGACGCGAGTGAACATTGTCTATGGGAGGGAAGTGAGCAAGAACGGTACGGCCATCGCCATGCGTCTCGTGGAGAAGGAGCCCACGAGCATTATAGATATCATAAACCTGGGTACTGCAAGTCCTGAGGTCGTCGCATACCTCTGGATGGCCATCGAAAACGGCATGAGCATATTTTTCTGTGGGCCAACCGCTTCAGGTAAAACAACGACCATGCGGGCATCTGCAGTGTTCATTCGCCCCGATGCGAAGATCTACTCCGTCGAGGATACACCGGAAGTATTCGTTCCCCACAACAACTGGCAAGCAACCGTCGCCCACGAGGGCAGAGCCACGATGTTTGATCTTCTGAAGGCATCTCTCCGTTCGCGCCCGAACTACATCATTGTCGGAGAAATCCGTGGCGAGGAAGGATACGTAGCGTTCCAGGCAATGCAGACGGGGCACCCTGTTCTGTCCACGTTCCACGGTGGAAACATAAAGAAGATTATCCAGCGTTTAACCGGTCCGCCCATCAACGTGCCGCCCCCATACCTCACGAACTTGAACATCATTGTCATTCAACGAGCGTTCCGCCGCGGCGACCGATTGGTTCGAAGGGTCGTGAGTATTCATGAGATCGAATCATACGTAGAGGGCAAGGGTGTCATGACACGAGAGGTCTTTAGATACGATCCGATAGACGACAAGATAGTCTTCACGGGCAGATATAACTCGTTCATCTTGGAGCGGAAGATCGCGCTTTTCCAGGGTTATTCTGACCCGAGGGATATATACGAGGAGCTGGACAGGCGGGCAAAAATTGCGAGCGAGATGCAGAGAAGGGGGATAACAAAGTACTCTGACGTGTGGTCTACTGTCAAGGGATATTACTACTTCGGCGTGGACGGGCTTCCATTCCCGCTTGAGGAGGAGTTGTGATGGTAAAAACACTCGAAGAAGCGATGGCCAGGAATCCCCACCTTCGGGAGTACGTGGAGAGGGTAACACGGGAGTGGAAGCGCCCAGAATTCTACACGGAACTGTCCTACGATATGAAGGTAAGCAGAACGGAGGAGATAAACGTTCTTTACCCCGTTGGAGATCCCTACTACGTCCACATAAAGAAACCGGAGGGGGAGGAACCGCGGTATATAGTTATCGGCCCGAAATATTCCGCAGAGGACCTTAAATACTTCAGGAAGCTTTACAACCGCATTCTGAAGCGTGTGTCACTCATTGAGAAGATACCAAAGGACCAAGATGAATTCATATCCACGATCATACGTCTGACAAAGGAGATGGCCATAACGGAGGACTCACCGTACCGAATTTTCTACGAACTAGTCTTCGATAAGATATACATACCAAAGGACAAGTATCGAAAGATCCGGGAGCTGGTCATACGTGAACTCGCCCAGTACTCCACGATAGAGCCGTTTATGCGCGACCCATACATAGAAGATCTCTCCTGCGTGGGAACGAACTATATGTGGATCGTGCACAAGATATTCGGGTCCATGGAGACGAACGTGCGCTTTGAAGATGAAGACGCGCTGGAGGACTTCATATACCGCATGACAGAACTCCTCAACCGACCTGCATCGGAAGTGAAGCCCATCGTAGATGCTGCGCTACCAGATGGAAGCCGCCTGAATGTCATATACTCAAGGGACGTGTCCATACGCGGGTCTTCGTTCACAATACGAAAGTTCACGAAGGTCCCCATATCCATCACACAGCTCATCAGATGGAACACCATATCCGCACTGGAGGCAGCGTACTTCTGGTTGGCAACATCTGCGGGCGCCTCAATCTTCGTCTCGGGAGAAACCGCCGCAGGAAAGACCACCACGCTCAAGGCGATCACCGCGTTCATCGATCCGCGCGCCAGAATCTTTTCCGTCGAGGATACACCAGAGATATACGTCCCGCACAAGAACTGGGAGAGAACGGTCACGGCGGAGGGCAAGGCAGAGATGTATGATCTTCTGAAGGCTGCCCTGCGCGCGAGACCCGACTACATCATCGTGGGAGAGATACGAGGACAGGAGGGATACGTAGCGTTCCAGGCAATGCAGACGGGGCACCCTGTAATGAGCACGTTCCACGCGGGGAGCGTAAATTCCTTCATACGCAGGATCTCCGGTCCACCGATAAATGTACCCAAGGAGTACATCCCAAACCTGAACATCATAGCGATACAGCAGTCAGTCGCCCGAGGAGGCAAGGCGGTACGCCGTATGATCACAATCCACGAGATAGAGAAATACCACGCGCCCTCCCAGTCTATAGTCACTCGAGACGTCTTCCAGTGGGATCCCGTGGCGGATACCCACATCTTCCGCGCATGGTATAACTCTTACGTCCTCGAGGAGCTCGTCGCGCCGACGTTAGGATTCACGAAGGAAGGGGTTTACCAGGAACTGAAGGTGCGCGCCTCCATACTCCAGGAAATGGTCAAGCGCAATATCACGGACTACTTCCAGGTCTACGAGCTCATACGCCGCTACACGGAATTCGGGCTGGAGGGGCTGCCCTTCCAAGTAGAGGTGATGGAATGGCAGTGAACATAGAACGCTACGTCCATATCCTCGGCGTCAACACAATAAGCGGTCTAGTGACGTATCTGGGCATCGTCTGGCTCGCCTCATTCATATTCCTAACCATCGTTGAGTATCCTCTCCTCTCGCTGGGAATCATAGGCTTGAAACACATACCTGCCCTCCTCGTACTGAACGCGCTCCTAGCCGTCGGCGCCGCCGCAGTATCGCTCACCATACCGGCCGCCATAAAGAGGGAGAACATAGAGAAGAACTTCCCTGTGTTCATGGCATACCTCGGCGCGATGACGACGGCGAAGCCCAACTACGAGGAGTTCTTTAAGGCAATGGCAGAGACAGAAGAGTACGGTGAGATTTCAAAGGAGATGAAGCGATTATACCATTTAGCGAAGGACTGGAAGCTGGGATACGCAAAGGCATGCCGTGTCGTCGCAGATACCACGCCATCCCCCCTCTTCTCAAACTTCCTGGCAAGACTGTCGCAGGTTGTCGAGTACGGTGAAGATATAGAGTCCTTCTTCCGCAACCAGTTCGGGGACATCATGAGAGACATGCAGACGCAGTACCAGCAGGCAGCATACAAGATCTCTACCGTTGCAGAACTATTCTCCGCACTCTTCGTCTCCGTAGCGTTCCTCCTTGCCTTCGCGGTGATGATGCCCATATTCTTCCCGATAAGCCCGGACATGATCGCAATAGGAACGTTCTTCCTCGTTATGATCGTAGATGTCATTCTCATCGCCATGGCGAGGGCGTCCGCACCGGCAGACGAGTTCGCGCTCCCATTCTATCGCGGCGCACCCGAACACCTCACGGCGGTCATGGCCACGTGGGTCGGACTCTTAGCATCCTTCCTCGCGTTTCTCATCACCTGGGTCCTCGGCGTCTCACCAATCATTCAAGTACTCATATCGGCACTGCCACTGGCAGTCCCGGCATACCTGAGCACAAAGGCTGAAAATCTCATACGGATGCGCGAGCACACGTACATATCTTTCATCCGAACTCTTGGGGACCTGACTGCAATAAGAGAGGGTGCAATAACACCCGTTCTTCGCCGCCTCCGAAGGCATATCTATCCGGGGATGAACGAGGCAATCGACCGTCTGTATAAACGCCTCGCCCTGACGAGGCAGATCTTCAAGGGCTTCGCCCTGTTTTCCCGCGAACTGGGGTCGGCGCTCATATCAAAGTTCAACGAGCTTTTTGTAAACGCAATGTACTCCGGGGCCGATCCAAAGAAGACTGGAGAGATCATAGGAGACGAGATGCACGCAATACTCGATTCGAGAAAGCTAAGACTCCAGATAGCCGGAGGTGCGCGCGGCGTCCTCTACGGAACATACATAGGCGTGGCCCTTGGCGTGTTCCTTGCCGTGAAGGCCATAGCCCAGGTGTTCAACATGTTCTCATCTGTACTTGCGTCCGTGGGCGGGGACGTCATGAACTACTTCAATTTCTTCAACTTCTCCGTGAACATAGGCCCACTCGTAGACTACATGACATACATCTTCGCAATGGAGGCGGCGATCCTTGCAATCGTCATAAAGGTCCTAGACGGGGGCCTCATGAGCAACTCGACGAAGCACTACCTCGTGATGATTATTGCCCTTGTCATAACATATTACATAACGGATTGGGTTGTTTCCATGCTATTCCCGGCGGCATCGAGCGTCGCCCAGGCCAACGTCCCCACGGTAGGCGGTCCGTAACCACTGCTCGGTTGTAAAAAGGGCGTAGAAATCCCCTACTAGGTTTAAAACAGAGGATTGCCATGTTTTAAGCGATGCGCGGACAGTCCGGGATCGGAACGATTATCGTCTTCATTGCAATGATCCTTGCGGCGGTTGTCGTCGCGGTGGTCATCCTGCAGATCACCGACTCGCTCCGCGGACAGGCCATGCTCACGCAGCGTCAGGCGCAGGAAACCATGTCCGCGCGGTTCGTTATAGAGCGCGTCGAGGGCATCGCGTATAGGGATGTAAATTCCGGGGACTACAAGCTCTACTACCTCATTCTCCGCGTCAAGACGGGCGTCGGAACGGAGAGCCTTGACCTCAAGCGCGCCGCACTGACCTACTCCTCACCTGGATATACGATTCCGGGTGCGCAGTACGTGCCCATCACCCAGGTGCTGAATGGAGGAGACCGCTACGGCAGTCTCGGCAACATTGAACTCATAAAGAACGCAACCGATCTTCCGAATGCAGACACGAACAAGATAGCGTCCGTTCAGGGCGCGTGCACGGGAGAACTCTACGATCTAATGTCCGCGCTGGGAACGTACAACTACCAAACGTTGATTCCATACACTGCACCGGTGCAGCAGAACTACATATCGAAAGTGTTCAACAACAACCCGATTCCAGGCATGCCAGTAACGTACGCGGACGTTGCGGCAAACAGAGACCCCACGAAGTTCACGGTGATCTGGGAGAACTGCGATAACAAAGATGACATTTACACCCTGTCAGACGGGCAGACGGCGTATGTGATTTATCCCCTGCCCGAGCCCGTTCCATCGTCTA
>CAYZOD010000043.1:0-6330 GCA_964480165.1 uncultured archaeon | reverse complement strand
ACGACATATACACGCTCTCCGACGGGCAGACGGCGTATGTGATTTATCCCCTGCCCGAGCCCGTTCCATCGTCTACATACATAACGATCGATCTTTACGTGGCCAATGGCTGGTCCAACCCCATGAAGATACGTGTGCCTGAAAACCTGGACAAGGGATTTGCGCGCATATATCCGTAAGGATGAGATGGATCAGCACTGCTATCTTTCATCATCGTTGCCTCAGCCGAAACCTCCGTCATCACCGATAAAAATTAGGAAAAGCATGTTTTTATCATGGCGAGAGAATGGAAGATAAAGGATGTCGGACTCCTACTCCTTGGTACAGGTGCGCTCATCGTTGCAGTTGTCGTGGCACACTGGTATTTCGTCGAGGTTCTCCCGAGAATGCATGCGGAGACGGGCGTGCACGCCTGGTGTTCCGTCGAGGGGAACACGGCGTTCGTGAGGGTAAGCACGGACGATGAGATAAAGAACGTAGTTGTGGACGTCGCCGGAAACCAGTGCAGATACGATGTGATGTACCCCGGAACAACGCAGGTCTGCACGGCAGAGATAAACGGCACGACGGTGTTTAAGATCTCCTATGAGCGGGGAGGAAAGAGGATCGAAGAGTCGGACGTGTGCAGATACGTGAGCGTTGTTAAACCCATGCCGATAGTTGATTAGTAACGCGGCGGGATGGGGAGATGAACCTCCGCATGAGCGGCAGGCGATGATGAGGGTGAGCACTCTCCGACCGCCGCTTTTATCCACTTCCCCTCCATTCTTCTCATGGCTGGCATCGACAAACTCGTCGAGATGGCAAGGAAGGAGGTCACGGACGAGGACGTGAGAGATGCAGTGATCGACATCCTTGAAAACCCAAGGATAACCTTTGCGGAGGTTGAGCCAAAAATATCGGTGGAAGAGGCCCCCGCAGCACCGAGAGCCCATCACTCCTACCCTGGAGGGCTTATAGACCACACCGTAGGCGTCACGATCCTCGCAAAGCACTTCACCAACGCATTCTCCGAACTCTATGGCTACGACGTCAAGAGGGACTACGTGATCGGCGCGGCGCTCCTCCACGACCTCTTCAAATACTACCAGTACGAATACGACGATGTTACAGGTGGATTCAGACAGAGGGAAGATTGGTATCTGCAGCACGACTTTGCCCTCATAGCGGAACTCTCCCACAGAAAGGCACCGGAATATTTAATCCGTGTCTGTGCAGAGGCGCACGGCTTCAACGTTCTCGCCACTCCAGAGGGGCAGATCGTCCACCTCGCCGACTCAACGGACGCGAAATTTGCCTCAAAGATACAGGAAATCGTATATAGAGCATGCGTAGATCTGGAGAGGGAGACAGACGGCAAGATCCTCGCGGTGAAGGCATACCACGCGATCGTCAAGAAGCACTCCCTCTATGAACTGGCAAGGATAGCGCAGGAGCGCGGATCCAGGGAACTGCGTTCGTTCATCAGAAAGGAGTTGGGCGTATGAGGAGTCTGGGAATTGACCTCGCGGCAAGGGAAACGAATCCCACAGGCATCTGTATTTTTGAGGACTGGAGGGTGGAGTGCAGAACTGTGAAGAGCGATGAGGAGATACTAGAAATCGTGAGGGCGGTGCGTCCGGACCTGATCGTCGTGGATGCGCCATTATCGATAAGTGAGGACGCGTGGCGCGACGGAGAAGAGGCGCTCATAAGAATGGGTAAACGACCGCTGCCGCTAACCATGGGGAGCATGAGAGAACTGGCAGAGAGGGCCGTAAAACTGAAGAAGCGCTGGAAGGTCAAGACGATCGAGACGTTCCCCTCTGCATTCCGACCGAAACTCCTCGACGTGAAGATGGTCCGAAAGGTAATTGGCATTAAGAATAAGCACGAGAGGGATGCTCTGCTCTGTGCGCTGGTGGGAAGAAGATACTTCCACGGCGGGATACGAAAGCTGGGAGAGGAATCACCTATATACATCATAAGCGAGGATGCAGCGAAGAAAGACGTGCTGAAGATCTACGAGAATATGAAAGGAAATGGGGACGCTTAGAAGCGACCCCTTCCACCGTAGGAACGACCCCTGCTCGGGAAATCATAACGACGAGGCATTGGGAACTCCTTGTCGGAGACGTTGTTCTCCGTGTTGGCATCGAAATCGCCGTCAACCTCCTCCACCTTGCCGTACTTACCGACGTTTAGGCGAAGATGACCGCGAATAACCGTCGTGTAACCGTTCTCTATGTGCACGTACTCGCCAGGATGTACTGCCTCCGCGCTATCGTCCCAGAGTGAGAGAATGACAGAACCACTCTGATCGCCAACGAGGTACTCCACAAGCCGGTGCGTCCTTCCATCCTTCCTGGAGGTAATCTCCTTGTCCTCCACAACTTCAACAACCTTCACGGTCACGTCCACGTTCTTTGTGGACGGACCCAAACTCGCAACTTCCATTTTGTACACCTCGGTACGTCGGAAGGAAGGGCATCCCACAGTTTATAAAAGGGTGTGCAACCCGTATTTTCCCGTGAAGTTCCGCATACTGGCGGCGGATTCCCTGGGCGTTAGATCACTCGCGACGGTCGTGGATGTGGGTGGAACCCGCATAGCCATCGATCCCAGCGCTGCGCTTGGGCCGAGGAGGTATGGGCTACCACCGCACGAAAGAGAGGAGGAAGCGTTGGGCCTCGCCAGTAAGATCATAGAAGACGCCGTCCGGAATGCGGACATCGTTGTATTCACGCACTACCACTGGGACCACTACGATCCGAACCTCGATCTGAGCGGAAAGACAATATACGTAAAGGATCCGAAGAACTTCATCAACATCTCTCAACGAAAGCGTGCTGCACTCCTCAAATACGACGCGATTCCCGCAGACGGGAAGAGGGTGAATATCGGGCCAGAGGAGATAGTCTTCTCGCCGCCCCTGCCCCACGGACCGGACGGGACGAAACTGGGCTACGTCATCGCGGTCAAGATAGGGGATCTCCTCTTCTCGTCGGACGTCCAGGGGCCCGTAAGTTCGAAAGCGGCGGAGTGGATCATCGAGCAAGACCCGAAGATAATGATCATGGACGGCCCGCCAACATACTTCCTGGGCTACCGCTTCTCCGTGGAGAGCAGAGACGCCGCGCTCCAGAACCTGGAGAGAATAATGGAGGAGACAGGCATAAGGGAGATCATACTGGATCACCACATCACGAGGGATCTGAGGCGGGAGGAGACGTTCCCCATATACTCAAAGGCGGACGAGTACGGAGTAAAGATCAGAACTGCGGCGGAGCACCACGGACACGAGAACCTCTTCCTCGAGGCGTGGAGAAAGCAACTATGGAAGGGAGAAAAAGAGGTCGGTGCAGATATACTGAGGAGGGTATACCATGAGTGATAAGGCCATATTCGTCAACCTCTGTCCCAACTGCGAAGGAGAGATAAGAGATTCACGCCTGCGCATAAAGAACCCATGTCATGTTTGTATCCCCGAAGAGATCGTAGAGGAGAACTACGAGAACCTCGTGTTCAGCGTTTACGATGCCCTCGTCAAGAACGATCGTCTGGAGAAGTATAGAACCGTTTACGAGGTTGTTTCCCGTTTAAAGGACTTCAACGAATTCTTCAGCAAGGCGGTGGGCTCGTCCCTCTGGAGCGCGCAGAGAACGTGGGCGAAGCGTGTCTTCCTGGGCAAGTCCTTCTCTATTGTCGCGCCGACCGGGATAGGAAAGACGGCCTTCGGAATGGCCCTTGGATTGTATCTGGCGAGAGAGGGGGAAAAAGTATACTTTATCCTCCCCACATCCACGCTCCTCGCACAGGTTTCCCAGCGGTTAAAGGAGTATGCGGAGAGGACGGGAACGGACGTGAAGATCCTCGCGATACACGGAAAGCTAAAGAAGAAGGAGAGGGAAGAGGCGAACGAGGCGCTGAGAAGGGGGGATTTCGACATCCTCGTGACGACGTCCCAGTTCTTAACACGGAACTACGACGAAATAAAGCATGTCCCCTTCGACCTCATCTTCATTGACGACGTCGATGCGTTCTTAAGAGCATCGAAGAACATTGACCGCGTTCTCCTGCTCCTCGGGTTTACGGAGGAGATCCTGAACGACGCATACGAGCTCATAAAGGCAAAATTCACCCTCCAGTTCAGATACAACGATCAGGCATTGAGAAGGAAGATCAACGAGCTACAGGAGCGCATAGAGGCGTTCCGGCAGAAGAATAGGACAGGGCAGTTGATCGTTGCATCGGCAACCGGCCGTGCACGAGGCATCCGCGTCAAACTCTTCAGGGAACTCCTAGAATTTGAGATCGGGAGCACAAGGGCGAACCTGCGCAACGTGACGAACACATACACAGTCTTTGAGGATCCAGTGGAACAGGTAACGCAGTACATAAAAGTTCTGGGCAGCGGCGGACTCGTATTCGTTCCAACGGATCTTGGGCAGGACTACGCGAGGAAACTCGCAGAGGAACTGGGTAAGAAGGGCATCCACACCATGCTCGCAACGTCGGAGAACGCCCAGAAAGTACTAGAAGCGCTTCAGAGGGGAGAGATCGACGTTGCCGTGGGCATGGCCGCATACTACGGCGTGCTCGTCCGCGGAATCGACATGCCCGAGATCATAAAATATGCTATCTTCGTAGGGGTTCCCAAGTTCAAGTTCAGCCTGCGATTTGAGAACGCTCCTCCCGGAAGGATTGCCTACATGCTGGACGTCGTTGCGGACGTCCTCGACGACGAGAAGAGGGCAACAGAGCTCAGGCGACTGGCCAACCAGATAAGAAGGAGGAACAGAGAGGAGGACATAGAGAGGGGCAGAGCAATACTCCAGGAGACCCTTCAGAACCGGGAGATACTTGAACGGTTAAAGGAAAGCAGGGCTGTCGCAATCATCGAGGAGAACGGCGAGCCGAAGATCCTCATAGCGGATGCGAAGACATACATCCAGGCAACCGGGAGAACGTCCAGAATGTATGCTGGTGGAATCACGCCAGGTCTCTCCATCGTGCTCGTCGACGATGAACGCGTCTTCAACCAGTTGAGAAGATACCTGCGCTTCGTGCTGGACGAGGAATTCGTACCGCTTGAAGAAATAGATCTCAAGGAATTAGCAAAGACGCTGGAAGAGGAGAGAAAGAAGACAGGAAAAATAATGGAGGATCCCGTCAAGACCGTACTCTTCGTCGTCGAATCGCCGAACAAGGCACGAACAATTGCAAACTTTTTTGGAACGCCATCCACGTATAGGATCGGAAGCATAAGAGCGTACGAGGTGGCCACCGGCAGATACGTCCTGAACATCATAGCGACGAAGGGCCATATGTTCGACCTCGTTACGGAGAGGGGGTTCCACGGCGTCCTCGTTGGAGAGAGATTTATTCCTGTATACACGACGATAAAGGTTTGCAGGCGCTGTGGCGTCCAGACCGTGGAGGACAAGTGTCCAGTCTGTGGATCAGATGAGTATCTGGACGACGCAATATGGAGGGTGAATGCGCTCCGCCTTTTCGCGCTGGAGAGCGACTTCGTTATCATAGGAACGGACCCCGACCGCGAGGGAGAAAAGATCGCGTGGGATACAGCCCTGGCCATATCGCCTTACGTCCCCACCATCGCCCGCGCGGAGTTCCACGAGGTGACGCGATCCGCCATACTGCGAGCACTGGACGAGACGCGAGAGATCAACGAGCGCCTCGTGGAGGCACAGATCGTCAGGAGAATAGAGGACAGGTGGATCGGCTTTGAACTCTCGCGGAAACTCTGGGAGGCATTCAACAACAACACACTCTCGGCGGGGCGCGTTCAGACACCCGTGCTCGGCTGGGTAGTGCAGCGTTACGAGGAGCACAAGAATAGCGTGAGAGTATTCCTCGACGTTCGCGCGGGAAACACACGTATAAGCTTTGAGACGCCGTTTGCCACAGCAAAGGAGGCAAAGTCCTACGCTGCAGGGAGGAAACTGACAGTCAAGATCATAGAACGGGAGAAAAAGAGCGTGACGCCACCGCCGCCCTTCTCAACGGACGCCATGCTTCGGGAAGCCGGAGAGAGAATGGGGCTCGGCGCAAGGGAAATCATGGACCTCGCACAGGACCTCTTCGAGGCAGGTCTCATCACATACCATAGAACGGATTCGACACACGTATCTCCTGCTGGCATGGGCATAGGAAGGGAGTATATAAGCCAGCGCTTCGGAGAGGAGTACTACAAGGGTAGACCGTGGGGAGAAGAGGGTGCCCACGAGTGTATAAGACCGACGAAGCCCATGGACACGGACACGCTCATCCGCCTTCTCAGGGAGGGGGAGCTGAACATACAGGGGCTGACGAAGAGGCACCTACGGT
>CAYZOD010000042.1:0-6345 GCA_964480165.1 uncultured archaeon | reverse complement strand
TCTCAATCTGTGCAAGCTTCAACTCTGCCATCGGGATCCACCTCCTTTTTGGTCGGAAATATTACGCTTTACTGGTTTTTAATCTTTTCTCCGATACGAGGATACCGATAAGTCCTATTAGCGTTAAAATCAGAGAATAATAGACGGGTTCGTCTCCAATCTCCTCAAACGGCAATTTTTGTATTTGGACGGTAATTGCGCAATTCTCCGTCCTGCTTATCCCTTCGTGCCCCAGCAAAACACTATCTCTGGGGAGCACTTCGGTGCCGTTGATCTCGATTGGAACGTAGCCCATGTTGAACAACTCTATTTCGCTCCCTCTTATGATGCAGGCAATCGGCACGTTTTTCTCCGCTCTGAATGTTGTACTGTCTGTACAGGCTATGCTGGAGCCATACTTGTCCGCATACTCGAAACAGAGCTTTGGGAAAAGCACCTTTGTATCTTCCTTGGAGGTGAGCATGGTTATGTTGTATTCCACTGTTTCTCCTGCGGGGATGGAGATCTTTCTCAACGGTTCAAGGGGTGCGGCGTTGTAAGGGCTCTGAAGAAGGAGAGTGCCCTCTGCATCCGCCGTCCCCCTGTTCTTCAGGACGATGCTTACAGTAGTATATCCACCGACCTTCCATACTTTTGGTGAAATACGGTTGATCTCGACGACGGGGACGCGATCGCAGGCGATGAACGACTGATCGGCGACCCTTGCCTCCGTTTCCCCTTCCATTCTCGCGAGTATAAGCGTTACCACGCCCTCCCTGCTTAGGAGAACGCGATACGTACCAGGACGCTTCGTCTTGAGAACTATTTTGTTGTTGTCGATGACCGTGACGCTTCCGGAGATCAGGTGTATCGAGAAGAACGGCGTGCACCTTTCCCCGAACTGATACGGGATCTCCCAGGACTTGTTCTGATCCACCGGCCCGACAACGGGGCTTATACCTATGTCTGCAAGTGTCTGGACCTCTGCGTGCGCAAGACCAACAATGAGGATGAACACGAGGGGAATGAGGTAACGCATGAAAGAATATGGGTTTTACTCTATATATCCCTTTCTCAGCCATTCCTCGAGGATTCCAGACCAGTCCACGTGGTCGTAGATGTCCACCCCTTTCTCCAACGCTTCAATGATCCTATCCGCCGTTTCTTCTGGCGTTCTGCCCGTCGTGTCCACCTGCCAGACGTCGTCATATCGTTCCTCTGCCTTTGCCAGACAATAGTCTACGAACTCGGCCATTAAGTTTTCCTTCACCTTCTTCTCAGGGTATTTTCGCTTCTCCAGGCGTTCTTTCAGCTCCTCAGGGTTCGTTCTCAAAACGATGACGAGATCTACGGGGATCTTCACCTCACAGAAGAGATGCCCCTCCAGAATTACATCATCCATATCCTTCGTCGCCCATATCGCCTTCAGGCGGAGTTTTCTCGTGTCTACGTATTCTTCCCGGACGAGGTCCTTCGTCGTGATGACGGGATAGTCTAGTTTCTCTGATAGAATGCGTGATATGCTCGTCTTCCCGGTTCCTGGCACACCGGTTATGATGATCCTCATTGGAACTCCCAGCCCGCTCTTATTCCCTTCTTTCCATATTTTCTTCTCACGATTAGGTATCCGACCCCTATGAGGAGGAAACCGAGACCTATAAGTATTGCGCCCTTCGTCACAGGATCTGCGGGATAATTCGAGGTGATGAGATATGCTCCGTAAAGGAAGAAGAGGTAGCCAGTGGTTGCGAGGATCCGGTCCATTACCTCACCTCAGGCGGAGCACGTCGAGGAGGCGCGGAGCGTAGGATTCCGTCCTGATGGCCCTTCCTAGGTCCCTCGCAAGGGAGACACATTTCTCTTCCTCACCGTGCACGGTTAGGATCCTAGAGGGTTTCTGCGGGAGGTGGCGGATGAACGCTTCCAGTTGGCGCCTGTCCGAGTGTCCCGAGAATCCATGGAGCGTTTCGACTCTGGCAGCAACGTGCAGCGCCCTCATCTTTCCCCCATTCACCTTTATGGGTATCTCACGAATGCCCTTCTGGAGCTTGCGGCCGAGGGATCCCTCAAACTGATATCCAACGAGGGCCACCGCATTCTTCTCGTCCTCCGCTATGCGCTGGAAGTAGTCCACCGCAGGGCCGCCGGTGAGCGATCCTGATGGTGCTATGATGATCGCGGGGCCACCCTCCATGATCTCGTCGCGCTTGGCGTAGGAATCCACATACACGAAGTGTTCCATCTCGAAGGGAGAGTCGTTGGATAGGATTCTCCTCTGAACGTCGCGCTTCAGATACTCTGGATATGCAGTATATATCGCGGATGCCTCCTTTATCATGCCGTCGACGTATATTGGCCATTCGTAGCCGTTCCTGCGGTACATGGCCTCCAGGGTAAGCATGATCTCCTGCGCACGACCCACGGCGAAGGCAGGAATTAGCAATTTACCCCCCTTCTCCATTGTCTCCACGAGGAGTTTCTCAAGCGCTGCCTCTGTCTCTCTTCTTGGCGGGTGGATGTCGTCGCGCGCACCGTATGTCGATTCTATGATCACTGTCTCTACTCTTGGATATTTCGTGTCTGCGGGGTTGTGCAGCCGGGAGAAGCCGAACTTCAGGTCCCCCGTGAACACAATGTTGTGGAACCCCTGCCCTATGTGCATGTGGATCGTCGCGGAGCCAAGGATGTGACCTGCGTTGTGGAAGGTGATCCTCACATCCGGTGCTATGTCTGTTACCTCGCCGTAGTTCCTCGTTATGGTTTGGAGAGCAGCTTCCTTCACCCATCTCTCCGAATACGGCGGTTCCTTGTTGTCCTTTACGAGGACGTCCACGAAGTCGAACTGGAGAAGTGCTGAGAGGTCCCTCGTCGGCGGAGTGGCGTATATAGGACCCCTGTAGCCGAGTTTAACGAGGTATGGGACCATTCCTGAGTGGTCGAGGTGCGCGTGCGTGACGACAACGGCGTCTATCTCGTCCAGCGGCATCCGAAGGACGTCTAGTTCGGGGAACATGGCACCGCTGCCCGAAACGTCCACACCCGCATCTACGAGTATCTTGCTCTCAGGAGTTTCGACGAGGTAGGCAGAACGACCGACGAACCTCGCTGAACCGAGGAAGTGGACACGCACCCACTCCTTGTCGGACTTTTTCGGCCGGTTGATTCGAGCGTAGACTTCCTTGTAGAACTTCTTCCTGTCCTTCACGTGCTTGACGAGGACCTTTCTGATCCCCTTCAGGATATTGCTATCCATTGCAGGGGCGCGATATACGTTGGGTAACCACCCGATCTGCTCGACAATTCGTCTCAATGTCTCGCCGTTCTTCCCTATGACCAGTCCGGGCTTCTTCGCCTCAACGAAGACCGTTCCCATCTCCGGAACGAATTCAACACTCGTTATACCTGCCTCTTCGGGGACGGTGGCGAGGATGACCTCCTTTGCATGCTCAGGAGGTGTGAGTATGGATGAGTCGCTGCGTATGTTTATGCGCTTCTTCAGGGCCGCGGCTATTCTCGCCACTGCGTCCTCGTGGTCGAGAAAGTATACAGGGTTGCGCGTGTATATACCTATCTCCGGCCCTTCGGGTTCTACCTTTGTTATGCCTGCTTCTTCTCCGACTATTTCCACTACCCTCTTCAGAAGCTCTTTATCTGCCAATTCTACCCCTCCGTTTTACTTGAGGGACTTCTTGATCTTCGCGACTTCCTCTGGGGTGAGTATGCGCACGCCATTCTTGTCTATAACTGCCACGTCAATGCCCGGCTCCCTTCCGCCAGTGTATGTGTTTCTCATTCTCGCAGCCTCGATTGCCTGCACTGCCAGTTTGATCGCGGCCTTCTCGTCCATGCCCTCCTTGAAGTTCGCCTCTAGGACACCATATGCTACTGGACTTCCGGAACCCGTTGCCATGATTGGCTCTGTATCGCTGACGCCGCCGGCCATGTCTATGCTTGCCAGATACGGCCCGTTCTTGTAGCCGCCCAGGAGTAACTGAACCCAGTATGGTGTATATTTATTTGCGTTGAGGATCGTTCCGAGATATATGGCTATTCTGCGGGGGTGGGGCTCCTCGCCCTCCTCTATCTTCATGCGGTTAATTCTCGCCTTGAGGAAGCGTGTGAGGACTTGTAAGTCCCCGACCATGCCCGCAGTGGTGAGCGCCATGTAATTTGAGAGTGGGTGCACCTTCTGCGTGTTTAGATCCGCGGCAAGATCGCCCATGGATGCCATCTTGTCCGCAGCAAGAACCACGAAGTCCCTTCCTCTAATTCCAACCGTTGTAGTGCCTTTCTTTGCCTCCATGAGAACACCTCAGAAAACGACGTATAGATGGGGGAGGGTAATTGTTTTAAACGGTGGTTTCCATTTCCCCTCATGATTCTGGGCAGGAATGCAATTCTGGAACTCATGGAGTGCGGGGACATACGTATCGAGCCGTTTGACGAAAGAGCGCTGGGTCCCGCTTCCTATGACATCGCCCTGAGTTCAAAGTTCAGAATATTTGATAGATACGACGAGTTCATCGATATACGCGACGACTCTTTTGATCCCGCTGTTTTTGGAGACGTCGTGGACACGGGAGGGGGACCGATTGAGATTCAACCCGGTCAGTTGGTCCTCGGAATGAGCGTTGAGAGGATAACGCTTTCGCGCAACGTCATGGGCTGGATCTCAGGACGGTCAAGATTTGCACGCGTGGGCCTTCTCGTCCACGTCTCCTCGAACCTTATCCAACCGAGCGTCTCCAACCACCAGATCCTCGAGATCGTGAATCTTTCGCCGCGCCCGATCCGCCTCTGGCCGGGGACGCGAATAGCACAGGTGGTGTTCGAGGAGGTAAAAGAGGCAGAGGAGGGGCTGGTGGACCGGCGCTACTTCACTCAGAGTTCTCCTTAGCCTCCTTCCTCACGTAGCGTTCAGTTATTCTAACCTCCTTCAGATCGGGGATCGTCTTGAGGAGCGTCGCCACGTAGAGAAGTTTCTGCATGTTCTTGTCCTTGGCGTCCGTTGGCTGATACACCACTTCGAGGATGCCGTCCTTGTAGACGACACCGTCCAGTTTTGTCCTCATGTAGCGGCGGAAGAGTGCCTCTGCGATTTCCTCGACGTCCTTGAGTTCGGCGAGCACCTTGACCTTGTATATGACAGTCTTGCCCGCCAGTTCGTGGTTGAAATCCACCTGCACTCTTCCACCAGAGACAGAAAGGACTCTCCCGGGACGGCCGTCCGCCTCTATGATCAATCCAGGGACGGGCGTGATCCCCCTCTTGCGGAACTCCTTCTCTGGAATGATGACGATGAGATCCTTGTTCCTTGGACCGAATGCCTTCTCGGGCGGAAGTTCAATCTCTCTCTCCTCGCCCTCCTTCATCTCCTCCAGCGCTTCCGCGAGGCCCGGAAGAAGGGAATCCTCACCGAGTATGACGGCGTAGGGTTCCTCCTCCTCGACCTTGTCGAAGACCTTGCCGCTGTCCTTCTCCCTTCCCTCGTAGGCGATTAGCAGAACTCTTGCCATGATGCTCACCTTAAAACGTTTTGACTAAGCATACTTACATGGAAAGGAATAAAATGGTTGGTTTAATCATCGCGATATCCATTGCCTTCTCCTCCGTGGCGCTTTTCGTCTATGCTCCGTCCACTCCTCGCCCCATACGGCCCGGAGACTACTCTGGAACGGGTTTTGGCAGAGTTATCAAGTTCGTCGATCAGCGCTGGGCACTCCTTTCGCCAAACGACACCAACGGCCTCGATGTCATCTCTTCGAACCCGCCCTACGTCTTCATCGCCCCCGGCGACGTGAACGAGACTGCAGAGATCCTGAATCAGCGTAATATCGTCTGGTATCGCGACGCGGTGATCGAGCTGAATGGAATAGAAATTGATGGCCGTCGTCTCGATCTCAACGTCTACGGCTTTATCCTGCCAACGCACGGCGTCGGCGACGTCGTTCCGGTGAACTGGCAGATCACAATAAACGCCGACGGATCGTATACAGCCATCGCTCAGGAGGTCATCGCGGGGGTGCAGTGATCAGCCCATGAGCTTCAGTATCGCCTCCGCGATGTCTCCGTTTGATTCCTTGAGTGCCTTTACCGCCTCTTCCCTCGACGCGCCGGTCTTCTGCATGACCAGTTCGATGTCCTCCTCGCGGATGTCCTCCTCTACCTTCGGCGTTCCGACAATCTGGTATGCGGTCTGGCCTTGCATAACCGTCTTCACGACCTGCGGGTTCTCAAAGACGAGTTTCGTCCCGTCCTCCTGCTCTATGACGACGCGCTTTGCCTTGATCTCCTCGACCCTTAACCCCATCCGCTGCAGCATCTTCATGGTGTTCTTGTCCATGTACATGTGATGATTGTGAGAAG
>CAYZOD010000041.1:2118-6363 GCA_964480165.1 uncultured archaeon | reverse complement strand
GGCTGGAGATCGCCGACGAATCGAATGTAGTGGAGCGTTAGCCGCCCCCTTGGGTCCTTGTAGAGTCGATCTATCGGCTCTTTTTCTCTCCGTGCGTTGGCAACGGTGTACGCCTCGCACGGCGGCCCTCCGATGATGATGTCAGGCTTTCCTATCTCCCTCTCAACGTCGGCGGCGTCCAGTTGTTTTATATCCATCTCCCAGACACGCGTTTCGGGAAAGTTCCTGCGATACGTCTCCGCGGGGTACTTCCATGCTTCCACCGCTCCGACAATATCGAATCCTGCCTGGCGGAAGCCGAGTCCGAAGCCGCCTGCCCCCGCGAAGAGGTCCAGCACTCTCACGTTTTTATTATCTGCCGTTGGGTTTATTACGATGCGTTCCCACTACCTCCTCCTGATCCTTCTCATACCCCTCGCGTTCTCCTGGGTTTATCCTCATCAATCTTCTTACTCCGTTGATCCCTACGGGCGTGTCCGTCTCTGCGCCACCGCATACACCGAATCGAACACCCTCGTTTCCCTTTCCTGTGGGAACGAAACGGTTGGCGAGCAGAACGTCCTTGCAAGCACACCTGTTATCCTCTGCTATGAATACGTTCCAAGGAGCTCGACAACCTGCGTCTGGAGCGACGGAAAGGACGAGGCATCCGTGAGGATCGATGTCTTCCCCAACAAGGTAATCGATGCCCTTCTCACAGTCCTTCTTGTCGTTCTCATCATACGGTTCGCGGTCCGCCTCGTGAAGGTTTACCTGTAACCCAGTTTACGTGAAGAAAAGTGAAAACCATTGAAAAGGGAAAATTAGATGTAGTCCAGGTGAGGGCTCATCATGTTTCTCAGCGATTTGGCGAACTCCGGGTGATCCACGAGTACTGCTTTGCTGTCGTTGGGCATCGCTATTACTGCGGTCTTGTTGTCGACGAGTATGCTCGGCGGGAGTTCCTGCTCGCTCTCCACAACCTCTACGTCTCCGGCGACCGCGAACGTGCCCTTCATGCTCTTGGGCGCAACGACCGTGACGTTAACACCCTTTGCCGCGGCCTGCTGGATCGCAGGAAGGATCGTGTTGCCGTATTCACCGAAGAATTCAGGTGTGACCGTGACGATAACGCTCTCCTGCGCGCCTGCGATGAGGTTGTGGATGCTCGTGCGGAGAACGTTGTCTGTGTTGAGAACCCAGATGCCTTTGTCAGACTCCTTGCGCATCTTGGGACCGTGCTCGCGCTCCAACTGCTCTGCAATTGCCATGATGCGCTCGTACTCCTTCTTGAACTCTTCCTCCTTGAGCTTCAGGTATGATTGAATAGCCTGCTTCGGAGGAACAGCCCTATACTTCACGGGACGCCCGGGCTCTACCACAACGAAGCCCTTCTTTTCCAGGCGGTTGATTATATCGTAAACGCGCGGACGTGGCACCTCCGCCCTATTACTCAATTCGCCTGCTGTCGCCCCCCCAAAGAGAAGCAGAGATGCGTATGCTTGGGCCTCATACTGGTTCAGCCCTATGCTGCGGAGAAGCGAGACGAGTTTCTGCTTGGCGTCCATGCCCATCGGACTAAAAAGGAAAGGGGATATTAAATACTTTCGGTGGGAAAGTTGCAACTTTTCATAACCGAAGGGTAGTTACATTTAAACACTAGATACACCCTATAATATGAAGAGTTGCTCCGAAATCATTGGAGGTGAGATAGATGAATGGAAGGATAATATGGATGCTCGCCCTGGCGCTCGTACTGTTCGCAGCGGCCGGTTGGGCAAAGATCTCTGTCACCGCGCCCACCGAGTGCATTACAGTATACCCGGGGGACAGCATGACCAAGGCCATCCGCGTTGACGTTGATCAGTCCGGCTGGTATACGATCAAGGCAACGGGCGACATCGACGTGCGCCCGGACTCCTGGACGGGCTACGTTGATGAGGATGAGCCCAAGTACGTCTACTTCACGATCAGCGCACCCGTTGACGTTACTGACGACTACTTCAGCGTGACCTTTACGCTCTACGACGTCAACGGCCAGTATGTGGACGACACGTCCATGTGCATCCACGTCTCCCGCTACGGCGAGGCAACATCCAGCGTTACCGAGTTTATCTTCGGCGCGCAGGACTACTATGAAGAGGACGGCTACATCGTCGTGCCCCTCTACGTGGAGAACACGGGCGACGTGGACATGACCGTTGACTTCCTCGCGGACTACTCCGACGTGCGCTTCACCAAGACTGCCGTTTTCGTCCGTGCAGGCGGTGAGGCAAAGGTCCTCGCAAAGATCCCCAGCACCGACCAGTTGCCCAGCAGCATAACGTTTTACGCCTACGCCAACGGCATCCGCAAGGACGTCAAGGTGCGCTTCACGTCCGACACTGTTGAGCAGGAAGTTGAGATGTCCATGCCTGACGAGATCACTATCAACAAGGGCATCACCTACGTACCTGTCCAGATCACAAACTACGGCGACACCAAGATCACAGTGATGCCCAAGCTCAAGGACGCGCCCTTCGGCGTGACGTCCTACGCTGATCCAGTGACCCTATATCCAAAACAGACGGTCACGGTGAACATGATCGTCAGCGCTGACGATGTGCTCCAGACGGGCAACAAGGTCGCACGCGTCTGCCTGCTCGATGACGCACAGGTGGCCATCAAGTGTTCCCATGTGGTCCTCCGCATACCTGCACCCGAGGCGGGCGAGACCACGGAGAAAGTCGAGGACGGCCAGAAGGTCGTCATACTGACCATCAACAACGGCGCGAAGGACTACGACAACACAGTGGTCGACGTTGAGACGCCAGAGGGCTGGATCGTCCGCGTCGAGCCGTCCGACATACTTGACATTCCGGCATACGAGAAGCAGGACATAAAGGTCTACTTCAAGCCCACAGAGAAGGCAGAGGACGGCCTTGCGACGATCATTGTCCGTGCACCGGACGGAACGATCCTCGCCAAGAAGACAGTCTCCCTCGAGAAGTCCAAGCTCACAGGGTACGCCCTCATGGGCAGCGGCACATGGGTCTGGATCATCATTGGCCTGATCGTCCTTGCCCTGCTCTTTGCCCTCTTCAGCAAGGGCGGCGAGGGATCCAGCAACGGCAACATCGAGGAACTGAAGGCAGAGATCACAAAGAAGTAACGGGAGAATCTTCTTCTTCTCTCCTTTTCTCTGTTTTGTTTTTATATGAATTACTTTTCATCTGATCTTCAATGCACCGCGCCTTTTCTCAGATCATCACAACTGTCCTCACCCTAGCCATAACCATAGCTATCACCATCGGCTTCTACCTCTGGATCAGCACAATCACTGTAGAGACAACCACCACAACTTCCTCCCCCGATCTTTCCATCCCTCCCAAAATAGACGTTGCCATCCCCCACTACGACCCCGACACAAACACCCTCACGGTCACCCTCGTTCTCCGAAACCTCACCGACAAGAACCTCACCCTCCAAGACTATCCCGTCCCCCTTAGGAATAACGAAGGTGTTACTGTTGCTATATCTTCCGTATCCTGCACCCTCCCGCCCAAGGGCACCTGCGAGGTCAACGCCGAGTACAACAACATCACCGACTCCGGATCATACTCCGTCGCCGACCAGACAACCATCACCGTCAACATCAACACCCCCCGGACCAGAATCACCATCCTTTCCTTCTCCAATAATCTATCCCTCTCCGAACCGTCCGACCGCTACCAGAACATCCTCTTCACCGGTGACCACAACATCGCCACTCTCCTAATCTACATGGAAAACCTATCGGACGTCGACGCCTCAGGGACGATCACAGCCTCCGCCCCCTGCTTCCCCCACTCTTTTTCCATATCTTACTCCCTCCCCGCCAACCAGTCCAGCACATTCTCCCTTCCAGTCGAGCTGAACTCTCCTTCTCCTTCCTGTACCATCACGGTTTCTGCCACATATTCTATAAATAGCGACACCATTTCTGCCCCCGTCTATTTCCTGGACCTCTGCGATTCAAACGGTTCTTGCTACAACGCCCTTCTCTCCGCCCAATCCCGCGATGCAAACACTATCGTTATGCTTTCCGCTGACATCAACGTCACCACCGCTCCCGCCCTCGAAATCCCCTCCGGCGACTACCAGAACAAGGTGGTGTTTGACGGGAATGGGCATATGATCAAAACTCCCTCCTACCCAGCCATCTACCTCTCCGATTCTAACAACATCACCATCTCCGACGCCAACATCAAGGCAGATTCATACGTGGTTGAGTCAAAGAATTCTTCC
>CAYZOD010000041.1:0-2108 GCA_964480165.1 uncultured archaeon | reverse complement strand
GGAGGCAAGGGATTCCTCTGCCCAGTTTATCCGCACCGCGCTCTTGGCAGAGCAAGCATCCGACATCGTGCTCAAAACAGAGGGTACCTATTGGGCGTTCAGCGGCAACGTTTACCACTCAGACCTTAACTTCATTGACTCCACGATCTTTGGCAGAGCGTATTTTAGCTGCGGCAGTTTGAGCTGCCGCTCCAGCCTTCGCCTCATCCGCTCAGAAATCAACTCTGGCTCCCAGTTTCCGCCGCTCTATTTCTATTCCAAAGACTACACATCCATATACCTCCAGGACACCAATCTAATCACGATTAAGACCCCCATTTACTTCTACAGCACTTACAACGGCACCTTCGACGTCAATCTAGCCGATGCTAATCAGTGGATCTACTCCCCCGACACCAACGACTGGCATACGCCTTCAGATCTAAACATCCACATCGTCGATGCCAACTATCCACCACAGTACTTCCTCATAACGGATCTGAACGACGTTGCTGGCGGCGGAACGATAAACGTTATCTGTGACTTCAACACATCCATTACTCCAGAGGAATGCGCTACCTTGTACGTTCGGAAACCCTAGGGGCTGATTCTCTTTATCTCGTAGTATACGATCTCGTTCTCTGAGTCGACAACTGCGAGGACTAATCTCGTTCGTATCGCTCGTGCCAGGCGCACCATTCTTGAGATGTCCGTTATCTCCAGCCGTCTCTCCTCGGGCATCACCTGAATGGTAAACTCGGTATGCGCTTCCCCCGGCTTCCTGCCTCTGGGGTACACCCGGAAGTGCGTCCCGAACTTGAATCCCGTCTTTATAACGAATCCGCGATCGCGAATGTCCTTAAACACGGCATAGCGTACGTAGAACTCCGGTTCCTCCTTTTCAGCCTCTCGGAAGAACTCTTCAACGCTCAGCTTCGTCCCGTCCTTGAATACTTCTATCTTTCCACGTTCTAGCAGGTACGCCGCCTCGTAGAGCGAAAGCACTAACCCTTCGCTCTTTTTTTCGCCGAATCCCCTCTGCACGAGTTCCCCGTAGTCATTTGGGACGAGAACTCTCTTTCCAAGCATCTCAGCCCGCATAGTGATACTTCCCCCCTCTGTCCTCGTATATAATCCCGTCTTCCTTCGCTATCTCAACAACCGCCTTCACGAGCTCCTCCGGCAGTTTGAGCCGTTCTGCAAGTTCCTTTGAGTTCAGCGACTCTTTGCCGAGTTCATATTCTATTTTCGACAGTACCTCAGAGTAGAGCGATGCACGCACCACGTAGTACTTTCCGTCGAATCCCTTTACCCCGAGGAGTTCTCCCCGCTTGAACTCCCACGCGTGTTCCCTCGAGAACGCGCGCGCCGCCTCATCTGACTTTATGATGGCGTAGTCCTCGTTCCAAACAGTCTTCTTCTCCTCTCCCTTCTTTTCTCCGCGCTGCACGAGGCGATTCTTCACTCTCCTCGTGATCACGTAGCGCAACTGCCTGTCTATCAGCCGTTTTATGGCGTCCTCGCTCGCTATGACGAATATCTCCGGCTCCAGTTTGATTGCCTTTATCTTCTTGTCCTGGAGCGACTCGGGCAGCTCGATGAAGAGCCGCCCGTCCTTTTTGATCAGTTTCGCCATTCGCTAAAATCTGGCGTGGAACTTCTAAAAAAGATGGTATCCTATTCCTTCGTGGAATTCCTCTTCCGTCATAGAAAGCCGAGAAAGGTACAGCGCGAGCTCATGCTCGAGATATTCAACGCGGTGAAGGAAGGAAAGCACATAATCGCCCATGCCCCCACAGGAATAGGGAAAACGGACGCCACGATCTCCGCGGCGCTCACATATACCCTCGAGAACGGTAAGGTGCTCATCTTCCTCTCTCCCAAGATCGCACAGCACGAGATGGCTCTCAATGTCGTCTCGGGTATATCCAAGAAGCACTCCCTGACGATAAAGGCAGTCGAGTTCATAGGGAAGCAGTATATGTGCGTCCATCCCATCGCTCGGCGCCTCCGCGGCGAAGAGTTCTACGAGTTATGCAGAAGAATGCGGGAGAAAGAGATCTGCCCATACTACTCCAACTACATAGGCGACGAGCGCGGCTCCTTCTGGCCCCTGTTTCCTGAGAAGG
>CAYZOD010000040.1:0-6613 GCA_964480165.1 uncultured archaeon | reverse complement strand
GTGCTCATAGAACACGGAAAGGAACGCATCCTTTACAGCGGTGACATCAACCCTAGACCCTCCCGCCTGCACAGGGGAGCAGTCATGGGTATCGAGGCAAACACGCTCATCGTTGAGTCCACATACGGATCGAAGAACGACCGTCTGCCATCGTATAGAACCGCTGGAAGAGAACTGGCGGAGCGCATAAACGAGACAATCGAGGCGGGAGGAAGAGTCCTGATCCCCGTCTTCGCCGTGGGCCGCGCACAGGAGGTGTTACTAACTATAGAGGCATACATGCGCACGGGGGTCATTCCTGAGGTGCCCCTGTTCATAGATGGCATGATCGCAAAGGCCAATCGCATATATCGTGCAAACGTCCTCCACCTGCGTGAAGAGATATGGAAGGGCATCCTCCTTGCAGATATCGACCCGTTCCGATCGCCGCTCTACCGTGTTCCCCGAACCAAAAACAGGAGGGACGTTCTGGCAGAAAAGCCCGCAATCATCGTCTCCACTTCGGGGATGCTCACTGGGGGACCGTCAGTCATGTATCTTAAACGTATAGCGCCCGAACCGGAGAGTACCGTGATCCTCGTGGGCTATCAGGCAGAGGGAACGCTGGGGAGAGAACTGGTGGAGGGGGCAAGGGAAGTGGAGATCAACGGTGAAAAGATACCCGTAAACTGTGCAGTATATACGGCCCAGTTCAGCGCCCACGGTGATTACAACGATCTCATGCGATACGTGCGGGCAGTGAATCCAGAGCGGGTGTTCGTGGTCCACGGAGAGGAGTCAAAGTCCGAAGAGTTCGCGGAAGAATTAAGGAAGAGGAAGATGGATGCAGTCGTTCCAAAGAGGGGAGAGACGTATGATATACGTGCTTAGGCTGGGCCACAGGAAGGACAGGGACAAGAGGGTCACCACACATGTGGGACTCGTTGCACGGGCCTTCGGAGCGGATGGCATAATACTTGCAGGGGAGTACGACGAAAAGGTGATAAAAACATTGAGAGACGTGACGGAAAGATGGGGGGGACCCTTCGACGCCAAGTATACGGAATCGTGGAGGAAGACCCTGCGCGAATGGAAAGAAAGAGGAGGAACGATCGTTCATCTCACCATGTACGGTGTTCCCGTGGACGATGCCGTGAGGGAGATGAGGGCAAAAAATGTGGGCGATATTCTCGTGGTTGTGGGTGCCGAGAAGGTGCCGCGGGAGGTCTATGAGCTGGCGGACTATAACGTGGCCGTCGGGAATCAGCCACACAGCGAGATTGCGGCACTGGCGATCTTTCTGGACAGGTGGTTCGAGGGGAAGGAACTGGAAAAGGAGTTCAAGGACTGGTCCGTGCGGATCGAACCGAACCCCCGCGGAAAGACGGTGATCAAAAAGGTTTCGGGAGGAGATATGAATAATGGATCCGATCCTTCAACTCATTGAACTTCCATTCGTTGCTGATTATATGACGAGGATCGGCGGCGAGAACGCGCTCACGGTAATGAAACTGACTGTAGAGATGGGCAATGCAGTAACCGACGAGCAGGTAGCGGAAAAGATGGGCGTCAAGGTGACGGTCGTCCGCGCAGTGTTCAACCGCCTCCACTACTGGGGGATCGCCGATTACACGAAGACAAGGAACGAGGAGACGGGCTGGTGGACATACACATGGTTTCTCGTTAAGGACAAGATAAAGGAGGCGGTTCTTGAGGAGTTAAACACCCACGAGGAAGAGTTAAGGAAGAAGTTGGAGGAATTGGACCAGTTCATGTTCTTCGTGTGCCCGGAAGGCCATGTAAGGGAGCCCTTCGAAGTTGCCATGGAGTATGACTTCAGATGCCCCGAGTGTGGCGCGGAATTACAACCATTGGATGTCGAAGCGGAGAAGAGGAAGATCAACGAACAACTGGACCAGATATGGAAAGCCAAGAAGATTCTAGAGGAGATCTAAGGCGTTACAGGATAAGCAACACCACATTCGTTGAAATCGGTTCCCTTCGCGCATATTCTGATTGATCCGCCTGCCATAGTGGAGATTTCATGCATGCCCTTGCGGAGAGTCGCGGAGATGTTCTGATCGGGCAGGATAATGTGTATATCGGTGGGGGAATAGAGAAGAATGCTTGTATTAACGTCACTGCGGACAGCATCGACGACAAGGACGTGCGAAAGGCCCTCCGCGATGGTGCGTGGGGAGGCAGGATTATACATAATCGCCGCAGCGAGGACCGCCACACCAAGCAAGAGAACAAGCCAATCACTGTCGAAGCTTTGTTCCCGATAGTACATACATCACCACTCCCGTGGCTATGAGCAGGCCGCCGAGGGTCAGAACACCTGCAGAGACGGAGGGATCCGACGATTTTGCAAGAACGGGGGCCACTGCAACGAGGACGAGACCGAAGTAGAGCTGAGCCGCACCGAGGTCTACTGCCTTGCCGTAGGGGTACTTTCGCAGTTCGCCCGTGAAGATCATGCCCGCCACAAAATCGAAGAAATCCACGGTTTTAACGCGCTCGAACGCCAGATACGATAGCACGAAGAAGAAGATTGCCGCACCAGCATATATGGCCTTTGTTATGGGTTCAAATACGACGCCGCCATACTCCGCCCAGCTGTATATGAGAATCAGGGTCAGAGCATATATGAAGAAGACCTGAGAGAGTGACGTATAAATTAATTCCTCCTGGCTCAGCTGGGGAAGCTTCGCAGCACGAGCCCTGCCGGAGTATATGATCTTGCGGATCACGAGATTAAATCGCAGAAGATGTATATAAGAGTGGGGGGTGGGGGAAAGGGTGTAGAAACCGTGCGGACGGAGGGGGTGCAAGCCCTTTCCTAAACATAAGTTTGGATCATAAGGTATATTTAAATATAACGGTTCGTTCTCCTTGTGTGCGGAGGGGTATCAGCCCGGTAATCACATCGACGCTTCTCGTTCTCGTGAGCATCGCAGTGGTGGCGATATTCTACACGTGGGCCACAGCAAGCACGACGCAGGTTGCAAGCGCGATATACAGCGACGCCGAAGCAGCACAGAGGAGAATACTTGCATCGGTGAAGATACTTGCGCCACCACCAATAAATCCTTGGGACTCAAATATGCCAGTAGTTATACATAACAACGGAGTTCTCCCCCTTACAAACTTTAGAGTATACTACATTCCCCCAAAAACAACCGTGCCAGTCACACCCTCTGGAAAGTACATTGATGCATCCGGAAACATTGTGGACATTGCACCCACAGACTGGCCGATCGAAACAGTATATCCTGGGGACGCAGTTGTGATTTGGCTACCGGAGGGAAACTACAACGGATACACAATCGTTGTTGTTGCAAGAAACTTTGAGAAAACTGAAACTGTGGGGGTTGTGGGTTGAGAGGCATCTCAAACGTAATTTCATCAATATTCGTGCTATCTGCAATACTTGTTGCAGCATACATAAGTATATCAGCGTTCATACACCACACGACGGAGCTCGTACTACAAGCGACAGACAGGATGGAGCAAGCTGCACATGCGATAGGTGTGCAATACGGAGACGCAGAGTGCAACACGATGGCTGACACAATAAGGATAACATATACTGGCGACGAGGAAGAGTACGGCGCGCGGTTCGCATGTATGGATTTGGCAAACCCACAGAACACGATGTGTATCGTGCCAACAACATCCGGTGAGAAAAGCATTCAATATGTGGACAAAGCAATACCTGGAGAAATTGAGTTGAACATGGGGGCATGCTCCGAGCTAGAGACTGCGTGCATAACAAGAAGACTAGTCTGCTATGCGATTGGGGTATACGCGACACGGAAAATATACGTTCAGCCGGTAACGTAGCTATAGTATAGAAAGAAGCTCGTGAACCTTTGAATATACATCAGGGGCGAGTGACGAAAGAGTATTGAACCAATTACTCGATATCGTCGGCTGTATTGCATAGTATAGTAAGTATGCCTCCTCCGGTGTCAACATGTGAACGTTCTGAAGCATGTTCATCGCTGAGTTGCTGCCACCAGGAACATTTACGCGGATACGCGCCAGTGCATTAAGCACGGCGGTACCAGCAGTCCGAGCATCTAGGAACACTTCTTCGATTGAATACTTCACTAACTCTGCCCACTGGCCAGTGAACTGAAACTCATGTGCAGGGTTCTTGCCCGTCCGAAGAAAAGACAAGAGAGGTTGAAGCGCATTGTCCGGTATGATAACAACATTTTTTCCTTCTCGATAAAAGGGATATCTCGTTAACACCCCGTCCCTATGGTACACGTATCTGCGACCATTGCCTTTAGACACAATTTGTGTATACCCATACAGCGCCCTAAAAAAACGCTGATAGGCATACGCCGACTTAGGCCCACTCCACTTCAGCGCATATTTAACACGATACCCGTGAGTTGCCATCCCCCTTCACTTCCGGTAATAGTATAGTGGAATGATACGCAGTCGATTATGTAGAAAATATGTAGAAACTAAATAAAAAAGTGTGTTAGTACCTTCTGCCAAGTATCCCCCTACGAGTGCCAAAACGCGCATACGTTTGAGGCTGCGGCTTCTGTCTCGGTGTAGCTGTTTTGTGTGGATCGATGAGGATAATGTCTTTGACTGCAACAACCTTCTCGTATCCAACACTTTTCTTCTTCAGAATATCTGCGGCCTCTTTCTTAGAGCGCACCTTAAATGGTTCGAGAGTGATTTTAGATACTCTTCCCTGCTCCAAGTCTATGACAAAGTCGTATGCCTTCCCTATGTATTCGGCGTCAGTTGAGTATATGTCCATCCCGAACATCTTGGACAGCTCGATTGTCATGGCGATTCACCTCACTTCCTGACACCAAAAACCACTCAGAGTATTTAAACCTTGCTGTATCTTCTAATCCCCTCTTCACCCCCCGCTTGTACTCTCGTGTATCATCTACCCCCTATTTTTACCGGAAGTGTTGGGCCCACTCTCTGTATATATAACATCCCCAAAAATGTCCAAGCTCTGTTATGTATAATTATATTTTCTACAATGTATTTTAATGCGTTTAATACTATATTTTATTATATTTTACAAGTTATTTCCTCGCGATATTTGCAATATCTTTAAAATAACATATATGGTAGGGGATGAATATGACCGGGGCGAACAACACGATTGGACTCTTCTTGAAGGTAAAGCCGTCCAAAGCAATAATACTTCTGCGAGACCGGAGGCGGAAGTGGTATGTCTCCGCACTTGCCAAGGAAGTCGACACTACATACCCCCATATGGTCAAGCTTATTCGCCGCTTCGAGGAACTTGGCATAGTAAGGACTCAGAAAGAAGGACGCACGCGGTATGTTGAGCTTACCGAGCTTGGCGACGAGCTTGCACACGACCTGGAGGGTCTTTACCGCCACCTGGAGCGTCTCGGTTGAGCTCTACCACACCCCAATTTATTTTTGGATTTCACCCAAATTTAGGTACATCACCCACTTCACCGCCATTTCTGGAAGTTAATCTAAATTTTTTGACATATCCCAATACCTTTTGTGTTAAGTCACGGCAACCTCTCGAAAACTGCGTGGCACGGAATTTTGCTTCCACACAGGAGATGTGGTCTCCGGATCAATTCTTGCATATCCAAAAATCTAGCTATCGAGCGGATAGTGCGTATGCGGTTACTAAAACATAATGTCTGTAAAACAAACATATTTATTGTTTTGTGGCCCCGCATGAATGTCAGAATTATTTTTGTAATATAAACACTATCTTTGAAATAATCAACCCCTATACAAATACTTTGTTTATCTAAACTTGCCGTTTTCGATGCAATTTTTCAGTCTTTGGGCTACATTATATGGCTACAATATGTCCATTCGCGGCCGAATTTGCGTTATGTATATTGAGATCACCTATATACTTGAGGATATTATTTTCGCGTATTGTTCATATTCCATGTTGTGTTAAATCTGTTATTACAAAGTAAAACCTTTTTCTATTTATATTTTTAGATAATACTTTGTATCTATATTATACGGTATTTAACCAACTGCTGTATCCCTGTTATGTATAACGTAGTCTGCAACAAAATCCATCGAGACGCCTTTAAACCCCCTAATCGCTTATGCACACATGCGCATAGTGAAGATAATCATTGTTGCGGCGATTCTTTTTGGCGCATTCCATATACTCAGTACGGCAATAGCATCTGACGCCGAGAAAACACCCGTTTCTGCCGTGCCGAACTCCCCTGTTGCCGCAACCTGTCAATACATGGCTGGTAAGACCGTCATTCGCGTTGCTGCCACCGAAGACATATCGGACGTTCACCTCGCTTTCCCCGACGGTCAAGACGTTGCGATTCTCCCCACGCTTCAGAGGGGTTGGTCTGTGGCCCAGACCGTTTCAGGCCAATACCAGTCCGTTACAGTCGTCTTTTCTTGGCGCGGGTCCGAAAAACGTGTTCCGATTCCCTGCCGTTAAAATAGTTTTTGTTTAACAAACATACTTTGTAGCGATGATGATGCCTTGCCCCCGGGACCGCAGGGATGACGAGGAGCGGCGAGGGCTGAGCTTATAACTTTCGATTGCGCAAATTATATCATGGCCGATATTGAGCTCCTGAAACGGCTGGTTGCAATCCCATCTGAACCGGAT
>CAYZOD010000039.1:0-6803 GCA_964480165.1 uncultured archaeon | reverse complement strand
CCCCTTTGGCCGCTCGGGCACCCCCGCAACCGCCGTCCCGGTTGACGTGAAGCCAACTGGGGATCTTCGATCCCCAATTGTGCGTGGGGCCGAAGTGCCCCACTCGCGAACGCGCGGCCAGAGTATCTGGCCTCGGGCACCCCCGCGCCAAGTTCTTTGGCGGGACGACCTCGTATATAGGGGGTCTTCGACCCCCTAAATACTCCTTTGCTCGATGCGGTTCTTCGAACCCGCACCCACAATCGGATGAAAACCTGCGCAGCAATAGGTTTTTGGTGGATCGTGTTAAAAATTCCTTCGCCCGCTGCAAGGTTTTTATTGGTGGTGAGTGCATGTATCTGCGATGGAAAGCAGTTTGGTGAACGCCTCGTTCTTTCAGCTCGGACTGTTGATATTCATTTCACTACTGCTGGGTAGTATGGTTTCCGCGATCGGCATACCGAGTGTCATAGGGTACCTCGTTACTGGCATAGCCCTTGGACCGCAGGGTTTTGGCATTGTTACCGATCAGACACTCATCAATTATCTCTCGGAACTTGGCGTGCTTCTTCTTCTTTTCTACATGGGTTTGGAGATCAGTATGAAGAAGTTCAGCCGTGCAGGTGCTTACGCCATCTTCCTCTCCCCCATAAAGAGCGGCGTTGGCTTTGCCCTTGGCTTCCTCGCGGCGAAGATGCTCGGCCTTCCATCTGTTGTTGCATTCGCCTTCGGTGCTGCCCTTGCAGTTTCCTCCACCGCGATCATATCCCAGATCATTCTGGAGAAGCACTGGCAGGACGCGCTGGAGGCGCAGATCTCCATGGCCATGTTGATCTTGGAGGATATCTTCTCGGTTTTTGTTATTGGTTATCTGCTCGGTGCGGAGGGCGGCGTTTCCGTCGGTAAGATCCTTCTAAACTCGTTCATCGTTCTCTTCATCCTTTTTGCTATTGGTCACCGCCTCTCTAAACGCCTGCTTCACTTTATCACGAAGTATGGGAAGCCAGAGTACTTTTCACTCTATGCGTTTGCCATCCTCCTCCTGTTCGCCTACGGTGTGAGTTACATTGGCATGTCCCCCCTTCTCGGCGCGTTCTTTGCGGGTATGATACTCTCCGAGACGGTGCATGCCAAGCGCATTGAGGAGGAACTGGCTGGCTTTCGGAAACTCTTCGTTGTGATCTTTTTCACTGCTCTTGGCCTCAAGTATTCAATATCCTTCGGGCCCCTTGCCGTTAAACTCTTCCTCATCGGGCTGGGCATTACACTCATACAGCGCCTCCTCCTCTTCCTCTTCGGTCCGTTCTTTGGGCTTGAACCATCGCGGTCTGCCAAACTGGCAGTTCTCATGTTTCCCCTGGGTGAGTTCTCCCTCTTTACTGCCGCCGCCCTTCAGGCCATTGACGTCTCGAATCCCCACGTGCTCGAATACTTCGGTATAACTTCGGAACAGGCCGCTATGATCCCGGCAGCGTCCGCCGAGCTTATGGGCGCCACCTTTGCCCTGATTGTTGTGTCCACCGCTCTCAGCGGTTTAATATTCAAGCGTGAGGAGAGCATAGAGCGTGCGCTCGTCCGCCTGATTCCCAAAGGCATGATTTCATTTGCCCAACGCTTTTCTCCATACTTCCGCATCTTCCCACATGTCCAGCAGAGGGCGACGTCGCCGGCGTTTGCTATTCTCGTTGAGAAAAAGACGCAGCGCATAATCGAGTATACGATGGTTGTTATTGCCATCTCCTATCTAATGGGATATGCCGCGACGGAATATCCACACATGGCACTACCTATATACATCGCCGGCTATCTTCTTGCTGTCAGCCCCCTTGCAGGGATTGTCATGGCATTCTACGCGATCATGACGAAGTATGCAGAGGAGTTCACGAGTTCCTCGGGGTTCCGCCTGGATTTCAAAAGGAATCTTGCGAGGGGTATGGCATATATCTTTGTGGGTGTTCTCCTCTTCGTGTTCTCCCTCATATCCCTTGCTGTCGCTGAGGGCCTAAACGTTCTAACGTTCCGGCTCTTCTCAATCCTCCTCGTCGCTACATCCGTGGGCCTCGCTGTCTACGGTGTTTACCGTCTTCTCTCTATGTTCCTTGTACCGCTACCCCCACCGCCGCCCCCTAACCGAACCAGGCGTCCAAAGAGGTCTGCGCGCCGCTAGCGGGAGTAGCCTCTTCCAATCGCTTCACTGCTCGCTCAACGCGTTCAGGTGAGAAGTCGTGCTGGTTGACAAGGATCTCAAATATTTTTTCCCGGTCTGGCTGCCTGAACTTTATCGAGTAGTCGTCCGTGACGTCTGGCTCTAGGAAGATCCTTTCCACGGCCATCCAATCGAATTTCGGTTCGTACCCCACTGCTCTGAAAATCTCTTCCAGAGAGTCGTGCTTCTTCACAAGCGCGAGTGCCCTCTTGGGCCCTATGCCCGGAACCTTCTCGTTGAAGTCCGTCCCTATGAGTATGCCCATCCAGACGAGTTTTCTCCGGTCTATGCCCAGGGTTTCAAGAACTTCCTTCAGTTCGATCCGTTCAGGCGACACATCTATATACACATCTTTGCCAGGGAGTTTACGCTTCCCCACGATTGTGAGGTTCCTTATGAGGCGTGGCGTCCCGAAGAGCAAGGAGTCGTAGTCCTGTGATCCAGATGCCCAGACATCGCCTTTTGTCGCCATGTATGCCGCCTGTGCCTCCCCCTCCGACGGTGCCTGAACATAGGGTATGCCCATCGCGTCTAGGAGTGCCTTGGCATCATCTACCATCTCCTTCGTGAGGCGGTGGGCTGCTTGCGCGTATTTCCTTGCTGCCTCGATGTCTCCCTTCTCGAGCGCCTCTTCCCACTTCTTCTCTGCCTCTTCTCTCGCCTCGCGGCGCTTTTCAATGGTCTTCTTCTTCAGCTCGGGGGGTGTCCCGTCGAAAACATATATTGGCTGTATTCCCGCCTCCAGGAGCTTTATCGTCCGGTAGAAGAGGCCGGAGAGGTGCGATGTGATCCTTCCCTGACGGTCCATGAGCGGGGTCCCGTCTGGCTGGCGTATTGCAGAGAGAAACTGATATAGCGCGTTGTACGCGTCGAGTGCGATCTTCTTTGCCCTGAGTTCCTCAAGGCTGATGTCGTGGCGCGGAACTATCTCGCCTATTGCAACGCCCATTAGAGATATATGTGCTCAGGGCCTTTTTCTACCTTTTTCTTCATGACCTTGTCTATGGCGTCTCGTATGTCCTCCTCGCGGATGCTACGGTGCTTTCTCCGTATTGCCAGCATGCCCGCCTCTGTGATGATTGCCTTGAGGTCAGCGCCAGATGCACCTGCTGTGATCTTCGCTATGCGCCTTAGGTCTACGGATCTGGAGAGTTTTATGCCCTTTGTCAGCACCTTCAGGATCTCGTAGCGGGCGTTCTCGTTGGGTAGTGGTACCTCTATGATGCGGTCGAATCTTCCGGGTCGGAGAAGTGCGGGGTCGAGGATGTCCAGACGGTTCGTAGCGGCGATGACCGCAACGCCCTCGAGGGGTCTGAATCCATCCATCTCCGCAAGGAGTTGAACCAGCGTTCTCTGGACCTCGCGATCGCCGCCCGTGAGCGCCTCTGTTCGGACGGCGCCGATGGCATCGATCTCGTCGATGAATACAATGGCCGGTGCCTTCTCCCTAGCAAGTTTGAAGAGGTCCCTGACTAGTTTTGCCCCCTCGCCTATGAACTTGCGCACCAGTTCGGATCCCACCACGTGGATGAACGTGGCATTCGTCTCGTGGGCCACCGCTTTCGCCAGAAGCGTCTTGCCCGTTCCAGGCGGACCGTAGAGGAGGACACCCTTTGGCGGTGTAATGCCTATCTTCTTGAAGACATCCGGTTCCTTGAGGGGCAGCTCCACGACTTCCCTTAGCTCCTGGATGACGTCGTCGAGACCACCTATGTCTGCATATGTGACGTTGGGCCTCTTTATGACTTCAAACGCCTTCACGCGCTCATCCTTCGATTCGGGGAGAATACCAACGACTGCAAGTGTCTGCTGGGAGAGTGCGACGCGTGCGCCGGACTTTAGGTCGTCATAGACGGAGGACATAACGTTAACAAGGAACGTGACGCCGTTGGAGTTCTTAACAACGGCCTGGTAGTTCGGGAGAACATCGATCACCGTTCCCACCATCAGAGGCGGCTGGGTGAGGCGATCGAACTCCCTCTTGAGTTCCACATACTTTTTCTGCAGGAGAAACGTGTGGCTCTCCAATCTGGCCCTCTCTGAACGCAGTGCCTTTATCTCTTCCTGTAGTTTGAACAGATACGCTTCGAGGTTACCGTCGACGTTCCTGCTCTCGCTCTCGACCATCAATCCTATATAACCTTACTCATCTTTTAAGGGTATGCACTGCGAGATCTGCGGCCGCGAAATTTCTTGGGGGTACCTCGTCGAGATCGAAGGGGCGCGACTTGTGGCCTGCGCCGACTGTGCCGAACGTGGTGTGATCATCCGCAAGGTCTGGGATCGACCCGCGGAAAGCAGGAAGGAGAGGGCAAGATCCGATCAGAAGGAGGAGAAGGAGATCGTCCTTGTTCAGGACTACGGCCGCAGGATCCGAGAGGGCAGGGAGCGCGTTGGACTCACTCTTGAGGAACTCGCAAAACGCCTCCACGTCCGCGAGGGTTATCTTCACAAGGTGGAGGAAGGTGAACTCACGCCCACAGACGATCTTGCCCGCAAACTGGAGAAGGTATTGCACATAAAGCTCTTCGAGGAGATATCGGAGGATGAGGTGGATATCCCATTCACGGATGAAGGATCTGCCGGCCTGACCCTCGGAGATGTGGTCAAACTGAGTTGGAGGAGAAAGAGTTGAACTCGCTGCTCTGGCTACTCGCTTTCGTCGTTGTCACAATTCCCGTGGCTGCCCGTATTCGCAAGTCCAAACCACAGATTGTCTACATGTGGCCATGGAACTGGCTGGTGAGGAAGATCAACGAACTCTCCTATGCCCACGACTGGAGGAGGTATGGGGACGTAGCGCTTACCCTCATTGTTGGCCCAGTCCTTGCGTGGAAGGTCATCAAGCACCGCAGGGCATCGCTTATTTCCTTTTTCGTCTACGTTGTCTTCCTCTTTGTCCTCCTTCCAGCCCTCGGCGGTTCATCGTTTATTTCAACATCAATTCTCAATCTGGTTTTCGTCACCCTTTTCGGCTTCGGGGGCTATGCACTGGCGCTCATAGGCATGACTGCGTATTCAATCATCCTTGGTTACCTGACGGGTGTCCATCCCGAGCCCGGCATCGCGCCCGCCCTCCCGGGTATCTCCATTGGTGGTTTTTCCATTCCACTCGTGGAAGGGATCGTTGCTCTCGTCATAGCGCTCCTCTTTCACGAGGGTGCTCATGGAGTCGTCTCCGTCCGCGAGAAGGTACCCGTGCGCCATGGTGGTCTTATCACTCTTGGTCTTCTGCCCTTTGGTGCATACGTCGAACCGGACGAGACGATCTTCCGTAGGGCTTCACCGCTCTCGCGCCTCCGTGTTTACTCCGCCGGGCCGGTTGCAAATATGGTCATTTTCGCCATCTTCGCTGCAATCCTCGTGGCAGCGTCGCCGTTAGCATCCTACCTCCAGGACTACGAATGTGCCCACAGCATCGGTGTCCGTATCCTGGAAGTGCCGGAGACCCTGAGCATAGGGGATGAGTACATCCATTCTCCGGCCTACGGTGTCCTCGAGGCCGGCGACGTGATCCTCGAACTTAATGGGGAGGATGTGAACTGTGTGTATCGCTTCATGGAGGTCCTTGCACCCTATCGCGAGTCGGAGTCCAACGCCACAATTCCCATAACCGTCGATCGAGACGGCAACGTCTTCACCGTGAATATAACGCTCAATCAGGGTTACATAGGCATAAAGGGCGTTGAGAACGTCTATCCTGAACCGCTCCCCCTCTGGTATCATATCTTCGCCTTCCTACTCTCCCTCATACGCTGGATTGCCTTCCTGAACTTCATGATAGGACTCGTAAATATGCTGCCGCTGCCGCCGCTAGACGGTGGATTCATATACCGCGATCTCTTCAACGAACTCGGCCTGAAAAGGGTTTACGGTGTTGTGTTCTGGCTGACGATAGGAATTCTCGTCATAAACGTTCTACCGTGGTTTATCTGATCTAAAAACAATGGGAGAAAAAGAGGGAGTGACCCTCAGCGCATGTACTCAAGCCCTGGGATCTCTTCTTCTATACCATACATACCCGAACGTGCGGTTGAGCTCTCGCCAACGGGGCTCCGTATGAACGGAGACGTGACCCCTGTGAAGATTGCGATCACCCGGATGCGGTCCTGGAAGCTCGGGTCAATGCGTGCACCCCAGACGACCGTTGCCCTCGGGTCGACCTGCTCGGTGAGGAGCTCACCTACCGCCGCTGCCTCTCCGAGGGTCAGATCTGGGCCACCTGTGATGTGGATCAGAACACCGGTTGCACCAGTGACGTCCACGTCCAGGAGTGCGTTCTTCAGCGTATCATCGACCACGTCGTGGATCTTGTTGACGCCGCGACCCTCACCCACAGATATTACTGAGAGGCCACCGGAGCCCATGACCGCGCGGACGTCCGCGAAGTCAATGTTCTTGAAGACAGAGGGCTGGGTGATCGTCTCGGTGAGGCCCTGGATCGTCTTCGCTATGACCTCGTCCGCTACCTTGAGTGCATCGTTGAGCGGCAAGTTAGGTACGAGTTCCACGAGGCGGTTGTTGTCTATGACGATGATCGTGTCGGAGTGCTTCGCGAGTTCGTTCAGGCCCTCATCTGCGTGCTGCATGCGAGCGCGCTCCAGGCGGAACGGGTATG
>CAYZOD010000038.1:0-6827 GCA_964480165.1 uncultured archaeon | reverse complement strand
AAGCGAACGCGAGGCTACATACATTAACGGGGTTATTCAATGGATGAAAACATAGTTTGACGATGATTATCGGAAAATTCTGAAACCCAGCGGAATGGCCTTCAGGAGATAGAACAGAAGCGGAACACATATCATCTATATGGCAAGAAAGAAAGGAGATTAAATTCCTTCCACCCTTTTTTTCTCCGTGGATGCACGACAGGTCATACTTGTCATCTCCATCATCGTCTCTGCCTTCTTCACGGCAGTATACCTAGTGGCATTCTTCTCTTGGAAGAGGAGGCGAAGGCGGATCCCAGACGACAAACTGCCCTTCGTGAGCATTGTCGTTCCCGCATACAATGAGGGGGAAAACATAGGAGAGACTATCGAATCACTCCTGGATCTAGACTACCCCAAGGAGAAATACGAGATTATCGTCGTGGACGACGGCAGCACGGACAACACCTACGAGGTGGCGAAACGCTACGAGGGAGGGAACGTTCGAGTTATAAGGAAGGAGAATGGAGGAAAGAGTTCGGCGCTGAACGTGGGGATACGGAACGCAAGAGGAGAAATCATTGCCTGTATGGATGCCGACTCCATAGCAACGAGGGATGCACTGCGCACACTGGTGGAGTACATCGTGGAGGAGAATGCAGACGCAGTTACGCCTGTGATGCACGTCTGGAACCCGAAGAACTTCGTGGAGAAGTTCCAGTGGGCAGAATACAATATGTCCAACGTTATGAGAAGGGCGTTAGACGCTCTGCACGCTCAGTATGTAGTTCCCGGGCCTTTCTCCATAATACGGCGAGAGGTGTTCGATAAATGGGGCTATTTCGAGGAAGGGAACATCACAGAGGACATGGAGATGGCCATGCGGATACAGGCGAATGGGGGTAAGCTCGTTCACGCCTCTGACGCCATCGTATACACAAAGGTCCCGAAGACGATCCCCGCACTAATAAAGCAGCGTGTCAGATGGAATTTGGGCTTCGTGGATAATGCGCTCCGCTACAGAAAGGCCATTGCGGAGCATGGAGGAGATCTGGGCAACTTCGTGTTTCCTGCCATCGCAATAGGCCTATTCATCACGTTCCTCCTCGCATATAACATGGTAATGGACTTCATCTACCAGGCACAGATCTTCTTCACGACGTTGGAGAAGGGGGGGATCTGGGCAGTCATACGGCCGGCAAACTGGACCATAAATAATATCATAACGAACACTCTCTTCGGAATTCTATCATACCCTGCGATATACTACACGACGATGCTCGTGGCGCTCCTCACGGCATTCATGGTCATATATTACGCCAAAAGAACTGGACAGAGGAATGTATCTTGGCTGGGCATATTCCTTTTCCTATCATTCTACTTCGTTTTTATGCTCGTTGTCTGGACCATTATACTGCTGACAAAACTTTTCGGTAGGGAATTGCGCTTCGGTGGTACGGTATGGCGAAACAGCATCATAAACCGATTAGCTGGGGCATATACGCAAAGGCAACAGTCTTAACAATTATGGCGTTCATCGCGGGAATTCTCTTTGCATATTTCGGGCTCGAGTGGAGGGTGAACATATTAGAGAACAGCACCATGGATCTTTTCATCACAATGATGTCCTACCAGCAGGTGCTTCAGTTTACGGACCCCTGTGAGAACAATGCATACGTCGGATACTTGGGCAAAGAACTGGACATCATAGGAAACCGCTTATCGCAGGGGGATTATCCGAAATATCTTCTGAAACAGTATGCACTTATGGAGTCCATGCATATGCAGCTGATCGAGCGCATGAGGAATGAGTGCAACGCAGATGTCCACTGGATTATATTCTTTTACGGGGAACGCTGTCCAGAGTGTGATGCCCAAGGAAACATCCTCTCCTACATGAAGGGAAAATACCCGACAAAGATATACGTCTACGCCATGAGATACGATCTCGACTCCCCCATTGCTGCCGCACTGAGAATAGAGTACAACGTTTCCGTTATTCCCACCATAATAGTAGATGGAAAGAAATATGACGGAGTTATGGGTGTGGATGAGCTAAAGGAGATAATGGGACTCAGTAAAACTCCTTCCAGTAAATAAGAACTAGAAATGCTGCCAGAAGGTTAAACAACGCTGAAACACCGAAGAGGAATCGAAACGAGAATATCGTAACTAGGACCCCACCAATTGCAGAACCGACACCTGTTGCAATGGACCAGCCACCCTCATAGTATCCCCACTCTACCGTCGCCTGCTTTTTGTCCACATAGAGGGAGAAGAATGAATCCCAGACGGGGCTTATCATGGCCCACGATAGTCCGCGAAGAAACTGGACGAAGTAAAGCATGATCGGTGTACTTATAACGGCAAAGAGAACAGATGCAACAGACGATAGAACGTAGCCGCCGAAGAGATATGCTGCACGCCGTTTCGACCGCGTTTCCACTCGAGAGAGAAACATTGCAAGTATACCGAAGACGATGAGGTTCACAGACCAACTCAAGCCCGCGTCAGAAAGCCCTCCGCCCATGTTCTCAACGTATGCCGCATAGACCGGAGTGTACAACCCCTCTGCAAAGTTCGCGAAGAGGGCCGCAAGGAGAAGTATCTTTATGACGCGATGCATGGAGTAAAATGGAGGTGGCGATTAAAATGCATAAACACCGACATAAAGAGATGCGAAAGCATATACCGAAGTGTTGAGAGGAACAAAAGAGGTGGGATAACATGGATTCGCTGAGCGCCAGCCCGACTAGAATATAAAATTGAGAAATACTTATTCATACGCGATGATGAGCACGCACCACCCTGAAGGTGGCGTGCATGATGAAACTGACCTACACTGAGCCTTTTATACATAAATGCTCTAAAATATGAGGGGTAGCGGGCGGGTGGCTATCCGCAAGGAGGAAGGTCCGCCCACCCATAGCGCAAAGGGGAATTCCCCCGCTCCGAGAGGGGCGCCCGGGGAACAGAAACGACACTTCCGCCGTGGAGCGGATGACCGAATGAGAGCGTCGAAGCGGCGGAAGGTGAAACGGCCCCGGGACGGGTGCAAGGCGGCAGCCGCTCAGTCGAATGCCACCGAGAACAGAAGGCGGCCTACGGCCCGCTGCCCAAACTAGATTATATATTAACCACATCTTCCAACTTCTATTGTGACTTTACGGGAGTCTCTAAAGATGCTCAGCAGAAAGGCCAAACACTACACGTGGAAGCTCTCCGAAGCAAAAGAGATTGTAAAACTGAAGATAGCAGGAAAAATAGGGGACGACTATGCCCGCGCAAAGCTTGACAGAATAAGCAGATTCAAGAAAGAATTCGGAATAGCACACCTAGATCCGGCAATATATCGCGAAGACTACTCATCGCTATCGAAGCTAGTTGACATGTGGGTGGCAAAAATACAGACGTTCGACGACATAGAGAACCGTATAGAGAGAAGGGGTATTACACTCAGTGAAGAGCAAAAAAGGATGCTCAACCTTCTGAAAAAAGAGGTAAGAATGAACCCGTTCAATCTGGATCGAATTATAAGAGCGTCTGAATTCGCCCATGAAAACAGGGAAACGATCGTGGAGGCAGTTCCAACACTATTAACAGCCAATCCTCGCAGCTCCTGGCTTAGATATCTTCGATTCAAGTTATTACCAAAGGGTGCCGATGAAAAAGAATTCTGGCGTCTCTACGGCGATGCTCGATTCAGGGGGCTCTCATTCTGGGCAGCAAACAAATTCATGGGGCTCTACGGCAGAAAACACGGGGATGCTGCCGAGAAGTATGCCCAGATCCTCCACGTAATCGGGGGGCCCCGCATAGGCGGGGCGAAAATCCACCCACACCTCGAGGCGCTCACGGAGGACCCGAAGAGAGCTGCAGAGATGGCAGAACTGTTTGCGGCAATAGGAGAGGTAACAACGGGGCACAGCTATCTGGAAGAAGTTATAAGGGACGGCTATCTCGCGCACAGGGAAAATGGAGACCGTAACGAACTGTCAAAACTCTACGAACTCGTGCGCAAAGAATTAAAAGATCGCTTCGGTGGAGACTTGGAAGAACTGCCACTTATGGGAAGGCACCATGAAAGATTGAAAAAAGTACAAACGCTCAAAGGCGTCTGGAAGGAGATCCTGGATAAAAATCTCAAAAATATCCGCGAAGAGCTCAATAAGAAAGACCTGCCCGAGGAGAAACGAAAGGAGTTGGAGGATGAATATTCGAAGGCGATTGAAAGGGCCGCAAAGGAGTTTGTTGACTACTTAGAGGGTGATGAGATGATTCGAAGATGGTTATCGCGAATTAGGAGAAAGATTCGATCGAAAGAGGGAGGCATACCCAAGCCAAAGGAAAACAAGCCAATCGAAGAAAGTATCGAGTTGAAAAAACACGAGATACCGAAGAAGATGTCAAGTATGCCGGAGGCAGAGACGCTATTAGCAGAGGCAACAAAAAAGGAAAAAGAGCAAAAAGAAGGGGCAATACAAGCATATCATGAAGCAGCAGAAGCGCTAGCACCGGAGATCGAGGCTGCAAACAATGGTCCGCTGGACATCCACTTAAAAGACCATCTCACACGAATTATTGGGGAGACTTATGAGATGCTTCCGCTCAGCCTGAAGGACAAGGCAGCAATGATTCGAATTGATGACTTATACCGCCAACTGTTCAACGAGCTCAAGGCAAATGGGGTTCTCACAAACGCCCTTCATGTAAAAGATCCTGAAATGCTAGACGAGATTAATAGGGAACTAAAAGCAGCAATAATAGCGCATGTGTATAGCAGGAAACTAGAAATGCCGAAAAATGAGACAATAGCAAAGATTCTACAGGATATCGAGTCAAAGAAGAGTGCAATAAACGAGTGGCAAGAGCGTCTAGCAGTAGCAAAAACCCATGAGCAGGAGTACCATGATAAGCAAATTGCTGTGGCTGAGAGAATCGCTGAAATGCTCGCAGAACACGTTTACGCAAATCCAAACATGAAACGAGAAATCATGAAGAGGGTCCACGAGGCAGCAGAGAGAAATGAAGTGAGCAAATATCTGGAAACGTTCATCAAGAACTCCTTGGAGCGCGTTGGAAAGAAAACGACAAAAGGTACAGACAAGATTGTATTTGAGGCATCACTGAAGCGTATGATGAAGGAACTTAGAGCCCACGAAAGCAACGTGCGCGCAGCAAGGGTGGAAGCAAAGCGTGCGGAGCTGGCAATAAGAAATCTAATGCGCGATATGCAAAGATCCCATCAGAATCTAGAAATAGAGCGTAGAAAGCTGGCGGAGCAGCAGGAAGATATTCTCAGGCAGTATCACAAAGAGCTGGCAAGGGAGATCGCAAAGATCCTTCTAGAGCGTGCAAACAAGAACCACATAAAGTTCACAACAATTAGCAGAAAGTGATAGTAAAATGCGCCGGCCGGGATTTGAACCCGGGTCGTCGGCGTGGCAGGCCGACGTCCTACCAGGCTAGACTACCGGCGCAACCATCCGGAAACCCCCGGCATATGCGTGGGATCGCAGATCCCACCCGCGATCGGGCGCCATGAAATGGCGCTAGACTACCGGCGCATGCCGAAAACCAGCAATACTTCTTTTGGTCCAGAGGGTTTAAAATCTTTATTCGGTGGCGTCTTCCTGATTTAAACGTGAACCTCCCAATCTTATGGTGCAGTACTGGGAGCGCGGATTTCCAGAGAAGGACGGCCATGACGGGCAGATCAGGGTAGCCCATATCTACCCCGGCACGTACAAGGAGGCCATGGCATCCATAGGGTACATCACAATATTTTCGCGCATGAACGAGGATGAAGAGATTGTGGCGCATCGATTCACCCTCGATTCACCATTTTCGATGGAGGAAGGGCTTCCGCTAAAGGCATACGACGTGATCGTCGCCTCGATCCACTTCGATCTCCAGATCCCGCTTCTTCTGAAGTATATGAACATGCAGCGGATTCCACTCAGAAGGGAAAAGAGGGATACGCCAATAATCGTAGGGGGACCTGCCGTCTGGAACCCATTGCCTATATCGAGGATTGCAGACGCCGTGTTCATAGGAGAGGGGGAAGAAGGGATTGTCAAAGCGGTGAAGGGAATATACACGGATAAAAAGGGGTTCAAACACGAGAACCTGTTCAATTCGTGGTTAAAGAACAGGGCGCGCTTCGCAAGGCATGATCTATCCTACCGCCCGCCAGCTGTTGTCACTGACGAGTCCGCATACGGGAGAAAGGCTATATATGTCGAGCCATCGCGCGGCTGCAACTTCGGCTGCAGATTCTGCCTCATCGGCTGGACAAAAAGACCGAGGAGAGATAGAAAGCTCTCGCAGATACTGGAATGGATACTGGAAGGTCTGGAGAATGGCGGAGAGAAGGTGTTCTTCTACGGATCGGACGTGCTGGGGCATCCACACATAAAGAAGGTCCTTGAGGTGCTGGCAAAGCTAAAGATTCCATTCTCACTCTCCTCCATGCGATTCGACCGTATAGACAATGACTTCCTTGAGATACTACGAGCCAACGGCACGAGAACTATAACCATCGCGCCGGAGGTTGCCTCAAAACGCCTGAAACCATTCATAAACAAGAACATACCCAACGAAGGGATCGTGGAACTAGCGAGAAGGGCAAAGAGGTATAACATAAGACGTATGAAACTCTACTTCCTCTTCGGATTCCCGAATGAGACGGAGGAGGACTTCCTCGCGTTGAAGGAACTGAGGGACGCCATAGAGAAGGCGGGGCTGACACCGGCACCCTCGGTAAACCCAATCATACCGAAGCCCTTCACACCATTCCAGTGGCTGCCCTTTGCGGGGGTAGAGTACATCAAGAGGTGGAACAGGTG
>CAYZOD010000037.1:0-6833 GCA_964480165.1 uncultured archaeon | reverse complement strand
CGGAAGGGTCCGTAGCCTAGTCTGGATATGGCGGCGGCCTCCTAAGCCGCAGGTCCGGGGTTCGAATCCCCGCGGGCCCGCTCACCAAATTCTTTGGTGGGACGACTTCGTGGGCCAGCCTCGCTTTCGCTCGACTGACCACTCAATAGGGGACTGAAGCGAAGCGGAACGCCGCCTGTCGCCCGGCCAAAGAACTTGGCCTTCGAATCCCCGCGGGCCCGTCACCAATTTCTTTGCTGCTTATAATCTCTTTCCATTACTTCTTCTTCGTGCTGGAGTCGCCTGCGTGGGAAAGGGAAATCGGTATGCTCTACTACATGAGTGATTCTCCCGGCGTTGGCGGTCGCATAAAGGAGAAGCCAGAGGACTTCGTCGTGGAGGAGGTGAACGAACTCGGCCGCGCCCAAGTTCTTCTACTGCGCGGTAAGAAGGCGCCAATGGATCCGGAGGGGTCGGGGGATTTTCTATGGGTTGTCATGGAGAAGAGGGACTGGGCAACGGTCGATGCGATCAACCGCCTCTCCCGCATTCTGAAGATCCCCACGAAGCACATCGGTTTTGCGGGTACAAAAGATAAGAAAGCGTTAACGGCACAGTGGATTTCCCTCCGCGGGGTGAAATGGAGGGATCTGAGGAACATCGGTTTGAGGGACATGGCTTTCCACACTCCCGTCTATATGCACTCCCGGCTGCGTCTCGGACATCTGCAGGGTAACTACTTCGAGATCCGCATACGCGGCGCGAGAGGACAGATTCCAACGGTTCGGCGCTTCCCGAACTACTTTGCCCATCAGCGCTTCGGATCCTACCGTTTTGTATCCCATATTGTGGGTCGTCACATTCTTCGGGGCGAGTGGGAGGAGGCTGTGCGCGCATACCTTACAATAACCTCAGAATATGAGCCGAACCGCACAAGAGAAGCAAGGGAATGGTTGTCCGATAATTGGGGCGACTGGAAGGGTGCGCTGAGCCTGTTTCCCAAGCGTCTCCGCCCTGAGCAGATGATCCTCCGCGCGCTGTCCCGTGGGGATTCCTACGAACGCGCACTAAAGCGACTGCATCCCCGCATGTTCTCCCTATTCATACATGCCTACCAGTCCTACCTCTTCAACCTCATCCTTTCCCGCCGTCTGGAGCACGGTGTCCGCCCAGAGCGTGGAGATATTCTCCTGCACGGTATCCCGACGGCCATGATCCCTGGATACAGATCAAAGTTCGCCGGAGGCGTTCAGGGGGAGATCGAACGCTCCGTTCTCGAGGAAGAGGGCGTAGACCTTTCTGAGTTCCGTAGATTCAAGAAGTACTCCGCTGACGGTGGGAGGAGGAAGATCTTAGAACGTGCCGAGGACTTCTCCGTATCGAGGAACGTTGTTTCATTCTACCTGCCAAAGGGTTCCTACGCCACAGCTCTCCTCCGCGAGATAATGAAGGTAAAAGAGCCGGAGGGATTTGTGTTCACGCCGGGCTCGCCTTCGGCTTGAGTATGGGTGCGATGAGTTTGTTAATGTCTAGGACTAGGCGTTTCTTCTTGGGTACGGGCTTCAACGCGTGTTTGAGCACCTCATCGATGGTTTTCACGGGAATTATTTCTATATCGTTCCTTATCTTCGGGGGGAGGATTACGTCGTCCCTGTTGGCGTATGGGATTATGACCTTCTTCATCCCCGCCGCGTGCGCTGCCCGTATCTTTGCGGAGACGCCGCCTACAGGTAATACTTCCCCCTTTATGGATAGAGAGCCAGTCATGGCAACGCTCTGGTCCACGGGAATACCGGTCAGGGCAGATATAACTGCGGTAGCGATGGATATGCTCGCAGAGTCTCCTTCGACGCCTCCCGGTGCTTGGACGAACTGTATGTGTATGTCGTAGTCCTTTATGTTCTTCTTTGCCACCTTTTTGATGATTGCAGCCACGTTCTGAACCGCCTCTCGTGCGATCCTCTGGAGTTGGCCGGTGGCGATGATCTTTCCACCGCTCTTGGACTGGGCCGGCGCGATCTCTGCCTCGATGGGGAGGACAACTCCTGTATTAGAAGAACCGATGATTGCAAGGCCGTTAACGCGGCCAACCTCATATCCCTCCGTCCTGACGATGGAGTAGTCCTTGTATATCTTCACTATGCGCTCCGCTTCCTGCTCTTCAAGTGTCTTTACCCGCTCGAGGGCATCGTATACATCCTCTGGCAGCACGTACTTATGTCCCTTCTCCACCGCTATGTCCCCTGCGGCGCGGACGAGTCCGCCCAATTCCCTAAGGCGGAGCGTGAGTTTGCCCTTCTTTCCAGATCTGTTCTTCGCCTCGAGAACGATGATCTCGACAGCCTCCTTCGTGAAGTGAGGTATCTTACCGTCCCTGCGGACCTCCTGCGCCACGAACTGCACAAGTTTCCTTCTGTTCTCCGGCGTATCGTCCATATCCTCATTTACGACGATCTCATATCCGTATCCTCTTATCCTCGAGCGGAGGGCGGGGTGCATCTTTTTCAGGTCCTCCCAGTTGCCCGCAATGACGAGGATGAAGTCCGCGGGTGCTGGCGTTGTCCTCACGAGGGATCCCGCACTCCTCTCACTCTGGCCCTTTATGGGATACTTCTTCTCTTGGAGGACCGTGAGGAGTTCCTGCTGGACGCGATAGGAGATTGTTCCAATCTCATCTATGAAGAGAACACCCTTGTGCGCCTTGTGGATCGCACCGGGCTCGACGCGGAGGTGCGCCGGCGTTCCTAGGCCACCTGACTGGAAGGGATCGTGGCGCACGTCCCCGAGGAGCGAAGATGATCTAGCACCGGTAGCATCGACGAACGGCGCCCTCTTTCTGTCCGAATTATCTATGAGGAGTTTTGGTATGTTGTTCTCCGGCTGGAAGCGCTGGCGGACGCCCATGACCGTTGCGACACCCATTATTCCAGAGAGGAGAACGAAGGCAGCATACACGACGTCGGGGTAGACCCCTGACTGCCAGAGCCACGTGACGAGGAGGAAGAAGCCGAGCGGTATGAGGAGCGAGAGGATGAAGAGGTTCTGGTACTTTGCAATAGCATCTATACGCGCCCGATCCACGATCTTCTTCCCTTCCCCTGCTGGAACTGTCTTTATTATGGGCTCGTTCTCGTCCTTCGGGTTTGGATATACGAGGAAGTCCTCCAGGTTCTCGGCCGGCAGGATTTCGGCCATGGCCTGCGCGAGCATGCTCTTTCCCGTTCCCGGCGGGCCAAGCAGGAGAACGTGGCGCCTCTGTGTGGCTGCCTGCTTGACTATCTCCACTGCCCTGTCCTGTCCGATTACTTGGTCTATGAGTCGCTCCGGAACGGGTATCTCTTCCGTCGTCTTGAAGTCCATATCGTCCAATACGCCCACGCTATGAATGGGTTGTTAACCCTTTTATCTTCATCTTTCCCTCTTCCTCTGTGATCGGCTTTTATCTCCTCGGACGCCTCAGCGACCTCGCGCGGCAGGAGGTGATATCTCTTGCCGGGCGGCGGGGAGAGCGGTATCGCGTAGTGTCCGACCGCTTCTTGATCGTCCATTCGAACGATGTCTCCTTCTACTCCCGCGTTGCATACACGCGCGTGTTCGGTCCGGTATGGTTTTCAACGAGGCGGATCTCCGATGTGGGTAAGTTGGCCCGGTCTTCCGGCCTTCAGGAGTACCTCATCCGCAACGGCCCATACGCTGTTAGGTCTAATATCTCCTCTGTCGTTCCACGCATCGGCTGGCACTTCGACGGATCCGTCGATCTTAGACACCCCAAAACGCTCGTTTACGTCGTCTACGCCGGTGGTCGCTACTACTTCCTTGCCCCCGCCCGTGAGATACGTGCCAAGGACTTTTTCCCCCGCGACACGAAGAACCGCCCCTTCCATCACCCCACATCTCTGAACGCCCGGGATGCACGCCTTCTCGTCAACATATCCGGCGTCCTTCCGGGGGAGCGGTTCCTCGATCCCTTCGCTGGTGCGGGCGGCATCCTCATGGAGGCTGCTGCGGTGGGCGCGGAGGCATATGGGATAGATATCGTGGAGGATATGGTGCTCGGCGCTTCTGTGAATCTTGCGCACTATGGATACTCCGCTACGATCCTCCGTGGCGATGCGAGGAGCATTCCTTGGCGCGGATTCGATGCCATCGCTACGGACGTGCCATACGGGCGTTCATCCAAGGTTCTGACTAGGGATCTCCGCTCATTATACAGGGACGCCTTCGATTCAATGTATTCCGTTCTTAAGCGCCGCCGTTTCTGTGTTGTCGTTGCGGATCGTGATGTTTCGCCGCTCCTAGAGGGGGCCGGGTTTTATGTTGAGCGTGTGTTCAATTGGTATGTGCACTCCAAACTCACACGGAGGGTCCACGTATGTCTGAAGTGAGGATCACATTCCTCGGCACCTCTGCATCCGCTCCCACTAAGGAGCGGGGCCTTCCTGCGGTATTCCTCGAGTATAGGGGGCATGGGTTTCTCTTCGACGTCGGAGAGGGAACGCAGCGTCAGTTCATGCGATTCGGCCGTTCTATCATGAAGGTGGAGCACGTGTTCATCTCTCATTACCATGGAGATCACGTCTTCGGCCTTCCCGGCCTCCTGAGCACCATGGCACTTTACGGGAGGAAAAAGCCCGTTCATGTTTGGGTGCCCGCCCGTCAGGTCGCCTACGTTGAGCAGCTCATTAATGCAATACCAACAGGTGTTGACTTTCCCGTTCTCTTCCACGCCGTGGATGAAGGCATTCTTCTCCACACGCAGGAGTTCTCCATCCTTGCTTACCCTCTCGACCACACTACCGACTGCTTTGCCTACGTGTTCGAGGAGGCACCGAAGGTAAAGGCAGACAAGGCAAAGGTTCGTGCTCTCGGTTTGGAAGGGCCGCTTGTTCGGGAACTCAAGGCAGGCAATACGATTGTGTGGAAGGGGAGAACGATACGGCCGGAGGACATAGTGTATACCGTTCCCGGGAGGAAGGTCGTCTATGCGGCGGATACACGGCCGGTGCATCATGAATACGCGGAGAACGCGGACGTTCTGATTCACGACTCCACGTTTCTCTCTGCGGATGCCGATCTGGCCGTGGAGAAGAAGCACTCAACTGCCGCGGAGGCGGCGGAACTGGCAAAGGAACTCAGCGCTAAACGTCTCGTCCTCTTCCACTTCTCTGCTCGCATAAAGGATCTCTCCGCTCCCGAGGATGAAGCACGCACGATCTTCGAGAACTCCTGCGCTGCGTACGATGGCTGCACCTTAGAGCTTTAATACTCCGCCGTGCAGATTACTACATGAGACGATACTATCCGATCCTCTTCGTGCTCATCCTTCCCCTTGCCTTTTCCATATCTCCTTCCTCCGCGACGATAACCGCTGTTGTCGGTCCAGATGGCGTTGCAAACGTTAGAGAAGAGTATCTCTTCGTCTTCCACGACGCCAACGAGATGAACACGTTCCTCGAGATGGCGGACCAGATGGGCAACTCCTACCAGCTATGGATTGCCAGAATTCCCGAACTTCAGCACCACTTTGGCAAGACCTATGCAGATCTCTTTGATATAACACTTTACTGGGGAGAAGTGGGGCCGAACGTCGTTAAACTCACCGTGCGCTACTCCACGAAGATTGCAGTCCTCGCGAGCGAAACGTCGACGGAGTGGGAGTATATAATCAACCGCTTCAACCTTCCGCGCCAGGGTGGTGCCTTTGTCATTCCAGAGGGCATGTCTATTGTTGTCATCCTTCCCCAGCGTGCGCGGATAATATCTTATGCCCCCGCTCTTGACGAGGCGCACCGTGCGCCGAACATCCTTACATGGGAGGGGCCCATCACGACGAACGACATCTACGTGCGCTACGCGATCCCAAAACCGGCGGGAGCGCCATCCATCGTTGAACTACTCTCGACTACCTCGTATAACATATACATTTCGATAATCTTCGTGATTCTTGCTGCGATCATATTCCTGCGGAGGGAGGAGATAAGCCAACGGATTCAGGGCTACGTGGAGGAAAATTCAGAGTTCGAAAAGTAGACGAGTTTTCCACCACAGACCTTGCATCTCTTTCCCTTGTACATGGGAGAATACTTCCTCCCACAGTTAATGCATTTGAGCACGTACTTCCTCTTTTCCTTAATCTTTCCTGTGACCCCCTCGTATTTTATCTTCAGCTCTTCTGCCACGTTCTGGACGTGGAAGTCATCCGTTACGAGTATTGCATTCTCCTGCAATGCCAGTGCAAGGGCGTCTATGTCTGCATCTGAGAGCGCGTTGATTTCCCCAATCCTTTCCGCCGTTCTTTTTACCCTTTCCCTCGCGTCCGTGCTGGGTTCTACGATCCGTATCTTCCCTGCAGATATGAGCGCCTCCAGTATCTCGGAACGGCTTCTGATCTCTGTAGCAACGCTTGGGGAAATGATCGCATTCTCGTATGCAAAAAAATTAGAGTTGAGGAGTGCCGCGGCGTCCAGCACTCTTTTACTCGCTCTTTCCAACGATAATCTCCTCTATGTGTTTCTTGCGCTTCTTCAGTATATCTCTGACAACGTCCTGGCCGCCAAGACCAATAGCGATGCCCAGACCGATTCCAAAGGCGATCGCTGCAGCCCACAGCGCTATCTCAATTGCCTTTGTCAAAATGTAAGTATCCTTTATGCCGAAGTGTGGAAGCGCCGTGACTAGAGCAAAGTAGATGATCACAGCCTGCACTGCCTTAATCGTCAGTTCGCCGCCGTATGCATCATTCTCCCTCATCTTTATACCCACATATGTTGCCACGGTGAGGCCGATGGCCAGGTATATGCTCCCCAGCGCTATGCTCACGTAGATGTTGTAGAGCGCGACCGCCATCTCCGTAA
>CAYZOD010000036.1:0-7189 GCA_964480165.1 uncultured archaeon | reverse complement strand
CCTTGGACTTCGTGCGCTGGCCGCGGACCTTCAGGCCCCACATCCTGCGGAGACCGCGGTAGGAACCCATGTCCGCCTCGCGCTTGAGGATCTCGCGCTCCTTCACCTCGAGGTCGACACCGACGATGTGAAGATCCTCGCCCGTCGCCATGTCCTTCCTCGTGTTCACTGCCCAGGCGGGAATCCCGTGCTTCGTCGGGTTCTTGATGATGTCCTCGAGAAGTTCAATCTTATCCTCGGGGATGTTTCCGAGGAGCGTGTCGTCGGGAAGCCCCGACTCCTCGAAGAAAACGCGCTCCACCATGATGGCGAAGTTCGTTCCAATGCCCTTGATCCTCAGCAGTGCTCGGTGCAAGGGCTTCGTACCGTCAAGGTCCACATCTGCCACGCGCACGATGTCCCTTTCCACGTTGGCTGTCACGTGATCACCCTTTAAAACCAGATATACAACATCTGGCCACGTAGCAATTAAAAATCTATCATTTACTACGCGCCCTCAGATCCTGATTCGCCACCTTTGGACTTCTTTTTCCACATGGGCGGATACACGCCCTGCGCCATTATAACGCGTTCGACGTCCGCCGCGTAACCACGCTCTTCTTCCACCATCTGCTCGGCATCCATGAGTGCTTTTGCAAGAGCCACCAGTTCACCCTTCTTCGTCATGAGGGCAACAGTATCGCTCGTCTTAATGTCCGCCTGCACTTCAAGGATGCCGGGAACGGCGAGGTTCGCGCCGTGCGTGATCGCCGCAACGGCGGAGTCGCGTATGATGATCTTTGGAAGGTGGACAACCGCCGTCTCCACGGGGAGGAGGACCTTCCGAATGGGCCCCTCCATGCCGTTCTCCTTCCAGAAGTGGTATGCATCCACCACGTCCTGTAGGGTAACAGCGTTTTCCTCGCTGTAGCCGCCCACCCTCGTCCTACGCAATTCAGCCATGTGTGCACCGACGCCCAGGGCGAGGCCCATGTCGTGGCAGAGTTTCCTTATGTAGGTGCCGGCGGACGTTCCCGCCCGGAAGATCACGTCCCTGCCGTCCACCTCTATGATATCGAGGTAGTAGACCGTCCTGATGCGAAGACGCCGCTTGACGGCGGACTTGACGGGGGGGCGCTGGTAGAGATCGCCAACAAACTCCTTTGCCACTTCACGTATCTTCTCCTCGGGGACGTCGCCGTGCAGATGCATTATTCCCACATACTCCTTCCCCGCGAGGAGAAGTGCCTGAAGAACCTTCGTTCCCGCGTTTATGCCCGTGGGGAGAACACCTGTGGCTCCGGGGTCCAGAGTTCCTCCATGGCCCGTTTTCTTCACACCGAGAATCTTGCGCACCCATGCAACAACTTCGTGGGAGGTCGGTCCGGGCGGTTTATCCAGATTAATGATGGAGGCCTGGAGGAGCTCCTCCACGCTGCGCTCCTCTGGGCGCTTGCCCCAAGGCCCCTCCGGCTCCTCCGCCCGGATGAGGAACTTCTTGGGACCCTCCCACGGGAACGGCATCACGCTTCCTCCAGTTTCTTGGATATTTCCTCGTCGGAGAGCCCCTCGATGTCCAAAACCTTTTCGGTGGGCAGGAGGTGGCGCTTGTTCACCTTCCTGCGCTTGCCTGATCGCGTGACGACCTCCGCGAAGACGTCGTCGATGTTCTTGACGATGACGACCTTCGCCCCGGCGTCACGCCCGTTGACCTTAACGCACACGCGTCCTGGAACCATCATTTCAGCCCACCACCTTCAGTGCCTGGAGCACATACTTGCGATCCCTCATATCGATCTCAGAGATATCCTTAACGCCCTGTTTGACGTAAAAGGCCTCCTCAATGACTCTTCTCGTGCATTCAGGGCAGAGAACGCCGCCAAATATCCTCTCAGGCCTGCGCTCAGTCTTGGCGAGCTTACGAACCTGAGACGGGCGCTTGCCGTGAGGAACACCGTGAAGCGGCTTTCCACAGATTGCGCAGACATGCTTGGACGTCTTCTCCTTCCTGAAGTGAACGACGACGCGTCCGCCAGGAGTACGACGGTATACTTTCTTCAACCGCCTTTTGATCGGGCTAACCATTTCCTTACACCTCCAATGACGAGATTCACGGCGATGGACGAGATCATGAACCACCAGATCCAGCCCATCGTCCCGAGCGGCGTTTCTATGTCACCGTACCGAGAACTGAACGCGTAGAAAAGGGGATAGAAAACAATAAATATCATGGCGAGGCGAAGGCCCATGACCTTATACATCTCCTTCGTGTGCTCCATGATCTCCTCGTCCGTTATGGACTCGGGGTCCTTGCGCATGCGCTGGGAGAGTTCCATCATCTTTCTGTTCCGCTCGTCCATCTTGAAAACGCGGTTGAACGCATACACCACAAGGGCATAGACCGCGGCAGCGATCGTGATTATCATCCAGTCCTGCATCTCCGAATCACCTCTGCAAGTTCCTTCGCCGCCTCGTCCAATTTGCCCTCCCTGTTGTGGATGATGTAGACGGTACCGTTGGTGAGGTATGCGTAGAGCGTGGCGGCAGATCGGTTCAGATCCTGGTGCGTCCAGATATCGTCCTCTACTCCGCCTCCCCTCTTTCGGATTGCAGCGTCCCTCTCCCTCCTCTTTCGGATCTCCTCGGGATCCGCCTCTATGAGCACCCAGGCAACGGCGGGTATGTGGCGTATGACATATTCGGGGAACCCGGGGTAGAAGCCGGTGGGGGTGGCGATCATGAAGTGCGTGTCAACGACCACGGGTTTCGTTATGTCCCTATAGTCAATCTCTCGAATGCGATCCGCTACAGCACGGTGCAGCCGCCTGTAGTCGTGTATGGACAGTTTCCTCCTCATCTCATCGCGGTCCTCGATGCCGTAGAGCTCCCTTGCCAGTTCGAGGAAAAGATCACCATAATTTACGTAGTCGAAGTCCTCAAACTCTTGGGCGCGGCGTATGACCGAGGTCTTTCCCGACCCCGGCACGCCGCCGACGACCACGATCATCCCAACACCTTCGCAAGCTGTGGGTGCTGCTCCAACAACTGCTCACGCATGAGCAGCTCGTAGTATCTGTAAACGATGCTCACGGCAAGCAGTATGCCCATACCGCTCGTGAGCGCACCGAAGACGTCAGTGAAAGCCGCGAGGAACCCAACGAGCGCTGAACCGAGAACCGCGACGATGGGGATATACCTCTCGAGGACCTTTTCGACGACGCGTGGATCCCTGCGGAAGCCGGGAACTGTGAATCCTGAGCGGACAAGTTGCTCCGCAATCTGCCTCGGGCCCATTCCCGACAACTCGAGCCAGAGTTTACCGAAAATCACGGCCGTGAGCGTCAAGAGGATCATGTAGACGAAGGCGTGGAGGAGATCCATACCCAGACCGGGGTAGGGCGTCCCCGTTGCAAGGGTGGTGATGAGTTTCTCCACGAGGCCCGTAGGTGGCCTCAGGAAGTATGCAAGGCCACCGACGAGTTGATATGTGTATCCCCCGTTGCCCGTGGGTATCTGCTCGTACTGGCCAAGAACAGTGCTAAGGTATGGAACGTCCTTCGCAAGATACGCCAGCAACTGAACGTTCGCGAAGATGGCTGCCGCAAGGATAACGGGGATGTTGGAGAGGTAAAGGAGTTTAACGGGATAGCGGCCGCCTGCACCCCTCGCACGGGCCCATGTGATGGGGATCTCGACATAGATGCCCTCTGCGTAGACCACGATGAAGAAGACGAGGATCGTGGCGATGATCAACCAGAGGGGCACAATTGCCTGGACGAGGGCGCCCGTGCTGATCGCAGTCCAGAGTTCAGCGAGAACAGATCCCTCCGGACCGGCGAGGCGGACGAATATGCGCTTTGCAACACCGCCCGCGATGAATAGGGATATTCCAGAGCCGATGCCCCACTTCATGACCAGTTCGTCGAGATACATCAGGGCAATGGAACCCAGGGCCACCTGGAGGACAACGAGCCACTCGTAGCCCGGAACGGCGATGAGGTAACTCTTCGAATAGACGTAGGCCTCGAAGAACGCCAGAAGCACGGCGAGGAGCTTCTGAGTGCCCGTGAAGAATGCTCTGTCCTGTGGATTCGAAAGGTCGAGTTCTATTATGCCGGAACCGACGAAGAGTTGGAGTATAATGGAGGCGAGCACGATGGGGCCTATACCGGCGGATATGATTGAACCGAGTTGCGATGCCAGAACGAGGTTAAAGAAACTTAACTGCTCGTTTGCAGCGGCGCTAATACCCCAAGGGCGGACATAACTCATAACGAAGAACAGGATAAGCGCGGCACCCGTCCACATGAGTTTCTGCTTGAGCGTAAGGGGAGTGGAGGGAGGGGCAACCTCCGGAAAGGCAGAGTAGATCTTCTCAATCGTTTGCCTCAGATCCAACGCGCTCCACCTCGCCACCGGCTTCCTTAATCTTCATGGCCGCGCGCTCCGTCACAACGGCGTTCTTGACAACAACGGGGACTGTGATGTATCCCCTTCCGAGCACCTTGTCAACGCCGAATGAGCGCGCATCGAAGACGTACTTCTCCCCCTCCTTGGGAAGGATCCCGGAGAGGGCAAGGTCGTCCAGTTCGGAGACGTTTATGACAACGATATCCCTGCGGCGGACGGGGGAGAACCCCTTATCCACCTTCAGTTCAAGGATTGCCCTGATGAGCTTCTGGCCCCAGCGGCCGGACCAGCCCTTACCGCCCTTTGTACCGTGACCGCGACGGTTCTTCGTGTTGCCGTGGTAGGTGCGACCGCCGAGCTTCTTCCTATACTTCTTCCTGCGGCGAACCACCATTTCAGCTCATCCTCCTGAGGAGATCATTAATTTTCTCGCCACGGTATCCCAGAGCGCCGCCCGCCTTAAAGGAGTGCTTGACTCCCCCACGCTCGTAACCCTTGCGGGGCGGGTGGAGGCGGAACGGCTTGATACCGAGATCCGAGAGTTTAATCTTGTTGTTGATCACGGCGTCGAGGAACTCGTCCCATGACATGCCCGTTCGCGCCTCGATCTCCTTCTTCGTGACGGGCACGTCGCCCTCGAAGCGACCCCACTTCAGGAGGAGGTGCTCGAGGGTCTCCTTGTCGATCTCGCCCCAGGTAACGTAGCCCTGGGCGTAGTTGAGCATTCCCTTGACCTCGGGCGTCTCGGGAACGACAACTGCATGGTTCACTCGCGTCAGGCGGAGGCGACGAATGGTGTCCCTAATCTCCTGACGCACGTTCACGAGACCCCTAACGAGGACCACTGCGTATGCCATTACCAATCCACCCCTAGCTTCTTCATATCCTCCGCGCGGATCTTCGTGCGTGCAAGATTCTGGAGTGCGTCAATCACTGCATAGGCAAAGTTGATGGTATTCCTCGTGTTGCCGCGCGCCTTGGTCCATATATCCTTGATGCCCGCCAGTTGGAATATCGGCTTGATGGAGTCGGGTGCGACGATACCAAGACCCTTTGGAGCGGGCATGAGCGTGATTGTAACGGATCCGCTCTTTCCAACAACCTTGAATGGGATGGAATGAGCCGTACCACAACCACACTCCCAAGAACCACAGCCACGGCGGACGCGGATGATATGCACCTTTGCATCGGCGATGGCCTTCTGGAGCGCAGTCTTGAACTCCTTGGCCTTGCCGAAGCCCACGCCGACGTAACCGTTACCGTTACCCACTGCCACGAGCACGCCGATGGACCTTCTCTTACCAGAGTCAGTGACACGAACCGTGGCCCTGCTGTCAAGTATGACGAACTGGAGGCCGGGGAGGAGTTTATCCACGATCTCCGGCTCCATTATTGGGAGGCCCGTGGCAAGGGCGTCCTCCATGGTAGTTATGTCGCCGTTGGCGACCAGTCGCCCGAGTTTCGTCTTCGGGGTCCACTCGCCCTTCATTCTGCCTTCACCTTCGCGAGTATTTCATCAAAGTGCTTGGGGAGATCCTCGGGGTTGAGGCCCTTCTTCAGGTAAGCGCCGAACTGGCGCTTGTAGCGTTCAGGATCATCCTTCTTGAGCGTCTCGGCATAGGAAGCGATGTGCTCGCCACGGATGCGCCCCTCGGAGGGGAACGCCTCCTCGCCTGCAGGAATGTTCAGGCCAGCATCGATGGCACCCTTGAGCGCTGCAAAGGGTGCGGAGCCGTGGACAGGTGTTGCGAAGCCAATGTCGAGTATCGCCTCCTTGACACCCTTGGCGATCGCTCTCTTGGCCGCAAGGTAGCCGATGAGGTATGCAGCAGGGATATTGCCTCCATGGCCCTTCCAGCCGAGGCGCTTGAGGTCCGCCGCGGAAGCGGAGGCGATAACATGGTCGCCCTCCGGGCGGAACTCAACAACCTGAACGATGACGTTGTTGGCGGTCTTGCGGACCACCAGCCGCGGCTTTCCGGATTTCACGAGCTTGAGGCGCTTGGAGTAGCGTGTCCTGCCCTCGCGAATGCGACGGAACTTTACACGATAGTTGGGACCGTGTGCCATGATCACCGCCTCATCTCCTCTATTATTTCAAGCACGTGGCGCTTGCTACGCACGTGCCCACCCTTCGCCAGACGGTAAATCCTGCGGTACTCCTTGGGGGAGATCTTGCCCTCTGCACGGAGCACCTTGAGGAAGCGGCGGATTGCACGGATTTTTATCATCCATGCCAGTTTCGGGCGCAGACGGGCACCGGGAGTACCCTTTCTGGAACCATAGCCCCTGCGGCGCCCCTTCCTCCTCTGGCGGTGAAGGAAGCGAGCACGATGCCTCGACGGAGACCTCTTCGGAAGGATCTCTATGACGCCGCGCTCCACGAGCCCGCGGAGGTCGTCCTTTGTCATGGCCTCCTCGACTTCGGAGAGACCCTCGGGACGGATGCGGACGCGGGAGACGCCAACGTCGAAGATCTCCGCAACGAGCTCCTTAGCACGATCTGCCTTCATGGGTTGATCACCTTGAGTCCGAGTTCCTTTGCCTTCTCGATGATGGCCATACGTTTCCTGCGACCGACGGTCCGGGCAATCCTTATGGCAACGCCCTCGAGGCCGTCAAGTTCTCCCGGGTTGTGCACGAGGACTTCCGGAAGCCCCGACGGGTGGAGACCCCTTATCGCGCGCGGCTGCCTCCAGCCGGAGCCGGGGTGCTCACCCTTACCCCACCACTTCTTCCTCTGCTTGGAGTTTTCTCCACGGGGGCGTCTCCACGTGTCCCTGAGTCTCTTGCTCCAAGG
>CAYZOD010000035.1:0-7533 GCA_964480165.1 uncultured archaeon | reverse complement strand
TCCCCAGAAGAGGATGTATCCCTTGTCTGTCTTTGAGCCCCCATCAAAGTTTACGACGTGCTCCTCGATGGGCCCTCCGACGCCGTAATACTTCGTTCTCCTGTTTATTATGTTGCCGTCGCTTCCCACGAGTGTTACATCCACGCGAACCTTCGCATTGGCGTCCTCAACCTCAAAACTCCCCTCGTATACGATGTAGCCATCCCCCGTCTCCGTTGCAGTGATCGTGACTGGCGATCCATTAACCTTTGCAACTACGTCTGCGATTTCCTCTTCCCCACAGTTTCCAACGTATATTCGCAGGGTTTCCTTGGCGTTTTCGTATATTGGGAGGGGCGATACGTTGAATTTGAGGACGGTGTGATTTGTGGTGCATGCGAGGACTTCCCCTATAACCGGGGTATCGACGTTTCCGGATACCGTTCGCTTCTCCCCGTTCTCATCTTCGATCTCAAGGGTGTACGCGAGGAACGCGCTGTCCGCAGACGGGTCTACATCTACCGTTACGGGTAGGTCGAAGGTTTTCCCCCTGTTCTCCGTTACGTCTATTTCTTTACGTATCTCCCCTTCGAGGGAGAAACCGGGCACTTCCTGCGTGTCGAATACGACCTTTGCGGACCGTATGTGGTACGGGAGTGACACGTTGAAGTGGATGCGTATCTGCTTCCCGGCGGGAGGTGCTAGGAGTTCAACTCCACCCAGTTCGAAGTAATTGAAATGGATGCTCGGTTCCGCGTCGCGCACCCGCATTGTTATGGGGAACTTGGCCGAACCCCCTACTGCCAGAACGCCCTGATACTCTTGGTAGCGCTCACCGGCGTTGATGAAGAGAGGATACGGCGAATCGCTGGGTTTGACACCAGCAAACACCGCACAGCCATCGTCTCCGGTTAGTTTTTCCATACCTGCAAATCTGACCTTTGCACCAGGGATATACTTTCCGGTTGTCTCGTCAACGGGACAAATCGTGACGTTGTACTCCTCCTCTCCAACTTCTTCTACCGTGCTGCCCCCTGTGCTGCCATAATCCCCAGGGATTCCACCTGTGTTGGCGCCCTCCAGCTTCAGGTCTATCTCCGCACGAGTATCGTCCGGGATTGTTATCGTTTTTTCGGCGGTCCAGCCGTTGTGCTCCCCTTGGGATATTACTGTTATGACGTACTTGCCGGCTTCCGGCACGCTGAGGGTTGCAACACCGTCCTCTCCGGTTATCTGGACGTCAAGCACGTCTCCGCCGCTATCTCTCCTAATGCTTACTGATGCGTTTGCCTCCGGCTTTCCGTCGAAGAGCACGTGTACATCTACCGCATACCTTGCAGCCATAAGCCCGCCTTGGACACCCTTTCGGTACACGGTAATCTGGAGGGGAGATTCCCGTGGATACTCGGTGGTTAACCTCTTGGTCGCTGTCTCGTACTCTGCCCCCGTTATGCTTACATCCACATCGCTTCCGGCGGGGAACTCTGCACAGTACACCCCATACATCTCATCCAGATGGAAAATCTTGCTTGCCTGGTTGCCGTTGTAACTGTATGCTCCAATGATCTGAACGTTGGCAAGGGTGCCCGTTTCGGAGTCCACGGGTCTGATGCAGATCTCCATAATATCCGTCGTGCCGGCATACTCGAGGGTTATCACTTCGCTCAGCTTTGAGAGTGGCTTCTTTATCTCCCTGTAGCCGTCGGCAGAGATGCTCACCGATACAGGCCTCGATGGAAGGCCCTCAAAATACGCATAACCATCGGAATCCGTCCTAATGCTTGTTTTGTACCCATCTTCGAATATAACTGTCACGAGGGCGTTGGGAACGGGGTTCCCGTCTGTGTCCACAACCTTTATGACAGCGGAGTATGTTGGGGACGTGGCGGGGATTATCGCGAGGGTTGCCCCCGCTATTAGCAGGAATGCTACCGCGAGAAAGGCGGGGAACGGGGGAATTCCTCTATCTTCCAGCCAGTCATGAACCCGATATGCTGGAACGTTGTGTGCATCCAGCCAGTCAAGCGCGGTGTAGAAGGCATCCTCGGCCTTCCGGTAAATCTCCCTGAAAGATTCTCCGATTCCTCCTGCCGACGGCATGTTCTAATTACCCCTTCCTTGTTTATATTCCTTGTCCAGGAGGAGATAGTAGATCAGGAGGATAAGGAGGAAGCCGCCCCATCTGAAGAGGATGTCGTGAAGGACTTCATCAGGCACGTATGCGAGGATAGCGATGCGGGCGAGGTTGTAGATCTCGAGGATTGCAGATCCGAGGAGGATCTTCCTGATCCGTTCGGTTCTGTTCTTCACTGACCACCATAGCGCCGATGCAAGGAGGAAGACCTCGTCAAGCCCCGTGCAGGCCCACTCTACCGTGAACGTCTTTGGAAGGAACGAGTAGAGGAAGGACTCCAGTGCTGCGACGATGTATGGGCGGAGGGGCAGCGTCACGAGTTCGAGAAGGAGGAAGAGCCCCAAGGTCTTGAAGAGGAACTCGAGGGCCTTCTCCGTTCTGGACTGCACGCAACAAAATTATCGTAACTCCTTTATTTTGGTGACTGCCAGATAGTATTATGTCTGCAGAAGTTGCCGCAATACAGAGGCGTCTGGATGCTCTTGAAACTCGCCTGGATGCCCTGGAAGCGGCGTTGGAGCGATTGATACCCCTGGACGATGAGGACCTTCCCGTTCACGGTCCGGAGGGGGAAGAAATAGGGTATTCTCCCGGCGAGTTCCTTCGCAGAGCAAGGGAGAGTGACTTAATTTGACGTGGCGCGTTTTCTTCACCGAGCGATGATAGGAGCTATTCGCGTCGCATGCGCAGGGGTTACCACTCGATGCTGATCGCGTAACGCATATATACTTCCCCTGCTTTTTGAAGGTGTGGACTACGAGATAAGGGACGTTGGTGGAAAGAAGTATCTCTACCTTGATGCACGCTCGTGGAAGGAGGGAGCATCCCTTGCAGATCATGCCTCGGTAATGCGCCGGGTTGTGGAGACGTTAATGGATATAGATGCCGATTTCCTCGTTATTTCCGACGTTTACGACCATATATACGACGAGAAGCAGACGAAGATGCTCAGGGAGATTGCAGACATCGCCCGCCGCTTTGAGCAGGAGGGGTTCTGGTCGCTGTCCCCGGCAAAGTTCGGCGAGGAGTGTGAGGGGGTTCTGGGCGACGGCCCGGCGAACATCGTTAAGATCACCCACGACCTCTGGCTCGGAGATCCCGTTGCGGCGTACATAAAACTCCTCGGCCTTATAAAGCAGGCGCAGGAACGATACAGGGCAGCTCCCGAAAGCGCGAAGAACTGCTACAAGAAATACCTCAAGGTCCTCGCCCGCATAAAGACGCTGATGGATACAGCATCCCTCATATCCTCCGCCCGCGCATACATGGTCCGTATCAAAAAGGTGCCAAAGGGGAGATTGTTTTATTCCCTCGTTTTCCAGCCGCAGCTAAAGCCGTCCTTCCTTGGCTCGCGCTTAATATCGATATCCGAGGAGAATCTGGAGATACTCGACCAGTACAGCGTTGGCGATGCCGAAATTGTCATATACAAGCACCCTGATCAGGTAGAACCCCTCTATTACGTCTACCTTCCCGAATATTCTCTCCCCGCTGATCAGTACTTCGTTATGGAGAAGGCGAAGGAACTCATATCCAAGTACGCCCCGAAGAACGCCGTTCTCTCCTCAAAGGCCCCGAGCAGGAAGCAGTTCCTCAGGCTCTATGAGAACACCCTGCGCGACGTTGCCAAGCAGTACGAGGTTGCCCTCACGCGGGACGACCTGGCCAACCTTGCGAAGATCCTCGTGAGGCACACGGTCGGTTACGGTGTTCTGGAGATCCTCCTCTCGGACAAGCGCCTCACAGACATATATGTAGATGCACCCCTCGGTATGAAGCCTATTTACGTCGTCCACTCGGAGTACGGCCAGTGCCAGACGAACATCGTTTTCTCCGAGGATGAAGCGCGCTCCCTCGTGTCGAAACTCCGTGCAATGAGTGGGAGGCCCTTTGACGAGGCGCATCCTGTTCTGGACTACGATCTGCCGGACATGTATGCACGTGTTGCGGTCATAGGGCCACCGCTATCGCCGGACGGTATTGGATTTGCCTTCCGTCTCCACAAGCCCACTCCCTGGACCCTGCCGCAGTTCATCGACCGCAGAATGCTTTCGCCCCTCGCCGCGGGCCTTCTCTCCTTTTTCATAGACGCCCAGACCACCATGCTCATCGCCGGTTCCCGCGGTGCAGGTAAGACGTCCCTCATGACCTCGCTCATACTTGAGATCCCCCAGAACCAGAGAATACTGACGCAGGAGGACACGCTTGAGATCCCCGTGCCAGAGATCAAGCGTTTGGGCTTTAACATCCAGCGCCTGAAGACGAAGAGTCCCATCGGCGGGGGTTCAGCAGGAGAACTTCCGCCGGAGGATGCACTGCGAACGGCATTACGTCTGGGCGATTCGGCCATCGTCATAGGCGAGGTCCGTTCCACTGAAGCGAAGGTTCTATATGAGGCCATGCGCGTCGGTGCGGCGGGTAACGTCGTCATGGGAACGATCCACGGCGACTCGGCCTACTCCGTCTGGGATCGCGTGGTTAATGACCTCGGCGTCCCCACCACATCCTTCAAGGCCACGGACCTCGTGGTTGTCAATGCACCCATCCGCTTCTCCGGCTCCCTTCAACGCCAGAGGCGAACCGTGAGCATTACTGAGATCCGGAAGCACTGGAAGAGCGATCCCCTCGAAGAGGGTGGTTTCCTTGACCTTATGAAATACAACGCGAAGGAGGACGAACTCCTGCTCCTCGAGGATCAGATAAAGGAGTCGGACCTCTTCTCCAAGATTATGGAACTGCGCGGCATGAGTTACGAGGAGATCTGGGCGGAAATCAAGGCCCGAGCATTCACGAAGCAGTACCTCGTGGATCTCAAGAACGAACACGGGATTCCCGAACTCCTCGAGGCGGTATACACTGTTCCCGCCCACAACAAGTTCCTCCTGCTCAAGGAGGAGAGTATCGGGGAACACGGATCCGTGGACTATAAATGGGTGCTTGACGAGTGGAAGACGTGGGTAAACGAATCTGTGCTGAGGGATGCCCTTGCCAAGAAAGAAGCGCGGGGAAAGTAAGGAGGGCCGCTTCGGCCCCGGCATGATATACGAACTATTCTACCGTAAGAGCAAGACTGAAGAGAGCAAAGAGGAGCGCAGGGACTATGAGAAGTTTATCGAGATGTGCAGGGACGCGCATAGAAAGCATCCCTATCACGGGAAAGTTCCAAGAGATCTGAGAGATGCCGTGGATTTTCTTGGCTGGGATATCCCCCCGGAAGCTGTGGTCTCTGCTGCTAAGCAGTACGCGCTTATGGCTGCCGCCGCTGGTATTGTCCTCTCCCTTGTGCTACTCTTTACCCTTGGATACATCGCGTTTCCACTGGACGAGGAGACATTGTACTATTTCGTTGATTTTCTCACCTCGGATCCGTTGCTTTGGTTCATCCTCCTCCTGCCCCTTCTGCTCTATGCCGGTGTCTACTACAGCATCCTCTCGTACCCTTCATCTCTCGCCAGGAGCATATTTCAGGCCGACCTGCTTCCATCCCTCCGCGTTGTTGGTAATATCGTCCTCTCTATGAAGTTGGTGCCGAACCTGGAGAAGGCTATAAGTTTCTCCGTGGAGCACGGAAAGGGCTTTCTTGCAGAATCCTTGAAGCAGGTGCTCTGGGACACGCAGCTTGGGATGTACTCTTCCGTTGAGGAGGGGCTCGATCGTGTGGCTTACCGTGTTGGCAGGTATTCAGACGAGTTTAAACATGCCATTATGCGGATAAGGACGTCTCTTCTTGAGGCGGATGACGCAAAAAGGTACGTTCTTCTTGACGGGGCGCTCACCGAGGCTGTCGAGGGTGTGAAGAACAGAATGGTCGCCGCCGCTTCTGCTCTCTACTCCCCGTCTGTTCAGCTATTCTATCTTGGCGTATTTCTTCCCCTCCTGCTTTTCATCGTCTTACCTGTCTGGGGCGCGTTTTCTCCGGATAATCCCCTTGTCAGCCCGCTGGGCATGATTTTGACTTACAACGTTATCCTGCCCATTGCTACATACTATTTTGCCAGATCCATTCTTTCTAGGCGGCCGAGAGCGTACGATGCCCCTGAGATTCCGGACCACCTTGTCAAGAACTATGCGGAGATAAAGAGAAACGCAATGCTTGCTGCGGCGGGGATCGCCCTCGTGGGAATTGCTGCATCCTATTATCTCCACCTGCTTCTGGATGCAACGCCTGAAAACGTATTGGTCAGCATGGGTATCTGTCCATCCGATACTGTGGATGCGTGTATGGCATCTATGACGGAGGATCAGCTGAACTACTATCTTCAAGGGGTGGACACAACCCCCTATGCGCTCATCTTTGGAATCATGATCTCGGTAGTTTTGGCTGTTGCGTATTACCTTTACAGGATCACCACGGAGAAACTGAAGATCCAGCACGACATAATGGAGATAGAGAAGGAGTTCAAGGATGCTGTGTACGTTCTTGCGTCGCGCATGGGCGAGGGAAAGCCCCTGGAAAATGCATTGGACGCGGTTGCCGAGAACATGCCCGATTCAGGGATCGCGAAGGTATTTGATCGTATATCGTATAACGTCAAGAACCTTGGACTCACCATAGAAGAGGCGATCTTCTCCCCCATCTTCGGTGTGTTAAAGGATCTCCCGTCGGACATGCTTCACGACGCTATGCGCCTCGTTGTCTCTGCAGTCTCCCTGGGAACGGAGCTAGCATCGAAGGCTCTTGCATCACTCTCTGAGCAGTTAAGAAATGAAGAGCAGGTAGTCCAACGTATCCGTGAGAAAACGGGGGAGATTGCCGCCATGATGTTCACCATGGCATACTTCGTGGGCCCCATTGTGCTGGGGATCACCGTTGCACTTGAGAAGGTGATCGTGTCCTCCGTCGCCGACATGAACATCTCTCCGGATCAGGCACAGCTTATGAGAGAGATGGGTCTCACGATGATGGGTATGGAGAGTGCACAGGCGGGTTCTGCAAGGTCTATTCCCGACTGGGTGTTCCTCTTCTCAGTTGCTCTGTATACGCTTGAGATCACTGCGATACTCGTATGGTTTGCCACATATCTGCACGATGGGCCAAACAGGATAGCCCTGTACCGTAAGCTTGCATACGCCCTCGTTATCGCCACAGTATTGTTCGTCGCATCCGCGTGGGCTTCAACGTCCCTTGTCAGGGGGATGATGTGATGCGAGGCCAGGAGTACACTGTGATGAACTACCTCGTGTGGGCGGCCTTCGCCGCAGCGTTCCTCGTCACAGTCTACGCCGCGTACAATACAGTGGCGTCCAGAAGCTGCGATCTCTCCTACGATCAGATACGCGATCTCCTTCAGTCGGCGGCGAAGATGGAAACGGGCTGTGTGGGGACGAAGGGGCCCATTGCCCTCTGCGACGGGACGACGCTGACAACGGACGACGTGAATGCACAGTCGGGAAGAGCTTTTGAGTGCATTTGTTACACC
>CAYZOD010000034.1:0-7540 GCA_964480165.1 uncultured archaeon | reverse complement strand
TAGAAGTTCAGGGTCGCCCATGCCCGAATCGCCGTGGAGGATGAGAATCGCGGGATAACTCCTTCCGTAGAGCGTGGAGATGATGGAACGGTATCCCTGGCACCAGTAGGGAACCTGTGAACAATGGATCATGCCGAACTTCGTTGCAAGGAAGAGGGCGACGAAGAGGAGGAGTGTTATCGCAAGAGCGTGGACGAGGAGCTGTTGGGACGGGTTCTTCACGATCTGGCCGCGCATGAGAAGAAAAAGGAGAGGTGGTTTATATTGGTTCACTTGCCACAATGCCAAAACACCCCCAGATATAAAAGCATCTCGCTCCAATTCTAAACATGGCGAGGAAGGCAAAGGTAGAGACGCCGCCGAGTATGTTGGGCATCATGCGCTTCGACGTCGACACGGCAAAGATACGTCTCACACCGCAGGCAGTCCTCGGCATCATCATCGGATTCGTGGCGCTCGTCCTCATACTCTCCTACGTTGCCCCGCTGCAGTAGGCGGTAAAATGGAGCCCGTTGCCCTGATCCTTGCCGGCGGGAAGGGAACCCGGCTCTGGCCCCTCAGCAGAACGTATTATCCAAAGCCCTTTATACGGATCCACCGTGCAGAGCGTTCCCTCTTCCAAGATACGGTTCTTAGAGCGCTGAAGTTCACGGAACCAGAGAGAATATACATCGTGGTAAATGAGCAGCACATCCCCCTTGTGAAGCGCCAGATATCCGAACTGGGCGTCGAGATCCCCGAAAAAAATATCCTCGGAGAACCCATCCCACGGGATACGCTACCCGCGGTCCTCTATGCCCTCATGAACATCCCCGACGACCCCCCAGTAGTCATGATGCCCGCCGACCAGTACATCCGTGAGGGCGATCGCCTCGCAGAAGCGGTGAAAAAAGCGCTGAAGCACCTCGACAACCACATCATCGCAATTGGGGTAAAGCCGACGGAGCCAGACACGGGGTACGGATATATGAAGCCGGGAAAGAAAATCGCAAAGGGCATTTACCAACTCGTTGAATTCAGGGAGAAACCGGACAGGGAAACAGCAGAGAGGTACGTGGAAAGCGGGTATCTCTGGAATACGTTCATCCACATCTTTCGGAAATCCCTGATGCTCGAGGAGATAAAGAAGCACGCAGAAGAGGTTTACAGGATCTTCGAGAAGTACGCAGACGAACCGAGAACGGCATACTCCATCGTGGGCCCCGCATCCCTCTCCGACAAAGTTCTTGAGAAAACGGACAAAAACGCCGTAATCCCCGTCACCCTCACGTGGAGCGACATGGGCTCGTTCGACAGGCTGCACAAGCTGGCGGAGAAAGACGAGAACGGTAACGCATACAACGTCCACTTCGTCGGTATAGACGCAAGGGGCAACTACGTACAGGTGGACGGGGAGAAAACGGTGACTATCATTGGGTTGGACAACATATTCCTCATAGACACGGAGGATGCGATAATCGTGGGTAGGTCCGACCGCGCGCAGGATGTCAAAACGGCGTTCAAACTCCTCGAACGCAACAACGGACCCACAGATTACCATATGAGTATTCCGAAAGAGTGGGGGGATTTTAAATACATCGTGGGTAGTGAAGCCTACTCCGTGGCGAGGATAAAGATATTACCGGGGAAGGCAGCCAAACTTACGTTCCCGGAGGATACAAAAATCATGGTGGTAAACGGCAACGTGGAGATCAATGGACGAATCCTCTCTCCGGGAGACATAAGTGATCCGGTGGGAGCAACAGAGATAAAGAACATCGGAAACGATTCTGCTGAACTCATACGTATAAGAATCCGCAGCGCGAAGGAAAACCCCTACATAGAAATATTAAAAGAGTTAGAGGGCTGAATGCCCTCAATCAAAGTCCATGTCGCCGCCCTCATTCTCGTTCTCCTTGGACTTCTTAGTTGCCGCGATGATGTCGTCGATCTTCAGGATCAGACGCGCTGCCTCGCTGGCAGACATTATTGCCTGCTTCTTGACCTTCACTGGCTCGAGAACATTCTTCTCCTTCATGTTGGCGATGTCTGCGGCGAAGACGTCAACACCGTAGTACTTGCCGTCCTTTTCCTTGGCGTGCTTGGAGCGCAGGCGGACCACCGTGTCGATTGGATCCATACCGGCCGTCTCTGCAAGGGTTCTTGGAATCACCTCGAGGGCATCAGCGAATGCCTCGATGGCCAGTTGCTCCTTTCCACCAACGGTCTGTGCATACTCCCTCAGCTTTATGGCGAGTTCCATCTCTGGCGCGCCACCACCGGCAACGACCTTGCCGCTCTCTATGGCAGATGCAACAGCGCCGATGGCATCCCTCAGGGCGCGCTCCGCCTCATCAACGACGTGCTCTGCACCACCGCGGACGAGGATCGTCACAGCCTTGGGGTTCTTGCAGCCCTCAACGAAGATCATGCTCTCGCCAGATATCTTACGCTCCTCAACGAGCTCCGCCTCGCCAAGGTCCTCAGCACTGAGGTCCTCGACACGGGTGACGATCTTAGCGCCGGTTGCACGGGCGAGCTTCTCCATGTCGCTTTTCTTCACGCGGCGGACAGCAAGGATGCCTGCCTTCGCCAGGTAGTGCTGTGCGAGGTCATCAATGCCCTTCTGGACGAAGACCACATTGGCGCCAGACGCCTTGATCTTCTCGACCATCTCCTTGAGCATCATCTCCTCCTGCTCAATGAACGCCTGGAGCTGCTCGGGAGACGTGATGTTGATCTTCGCGTCGGTCTCCGTCTCTTTAACCTCCAAAGCGCTGTTGATGAGAGCGATCTTTGCGTTCTCAACGCGCTTGGGCATCTGCGGGTGGACGCGCTCCTTGTCAATGACGATACCGCGGATCAGTTCGGTGTCCTCCATGGAGCCGCCCTGCTTCTTCTCGATCTTTATCTGGTCGATATCGATGACGATCTTGCCGTCATACTCCTCTGCAACCATCTTGATCGCATCGACCACCATCTTAGCCAGCTTCTCCCTCGAGTCTGTAATCTTGGAGGTCATGGACGTCATGGCAATCTTTTTGAGGATCTCCTCGTCGTTGATGTCAACCTTGTCGCCGATCTCATCAAGGAGTTCAACGGCCTTCTCGGCGGCCATGCGGTAACCCTTTATGATGATGCTCGGGTGGATCTCCTGGTCGAGAAGGCGCTCCGCATTGCCGAGGAGTTCACCTGCGAGGACCGTTGCTGTCGTCGTTCCATCGCCGGCCTCCTCGTCCTGGGCCTTTGCAACCTCGACCATGATCTTACCTGCGGGGTGCTCGATGCTCATCTCCTGAAGGATCGTGGCACCGTCGTTGGTGATCGTGATGTCTCCGAGTTCGTCAACAAGCATCTTGTCCATACCCTTTGGACCGAGGGTCGTTCTAACAACGTTCGCAACCGCGCGGGCAACCAGGATGTTCAAACGCTGGGCGTCACGACCCACAACACGCTGGGCACCCTCACCCAGGAACACAACCGGCTGCCTCTGTATGTCTACCATTCTATCACCTCCAGCAATTTATGATGGACATACACTCATACAAATCCATGCCCAGCAAAGTTTTTAAGGCCAACTATACCTTGCCAAACTTCATTCCCCATAGTGCCCCTCTACAAAGCCCTTCGACAAGGCGCGCATGTCGAGCTGACCCGTCCGCACCCTCTGTTTTGCGAGATTTTGCTGTATTTCCTTGAGAACTTCCCTGTGCAGGCGATCGGCGACCCTTGCCAGCATCATGGTGGTGGGACGAATGTTCCCATTGAACCATGCGCGGAGATACGCGTTTCGCTTGTTTCGGAGTATCTCCTCCATCTTGAAAAGTGCGTATTCACGACCGTGCTTCTTCTCCATCTCCGCAAAAGTCTTTGCTAGATGTGTCACTGCTGCATGCACAGCTCGGGAAGAAAGGGAACGGTCAGGAGGTGACGTGGGTTCCCCCCGGTACGCCGAAAGGAAGGCACGGATAAACGGCTGGATATTTGGGTCTTCATGTTCCAAGCTCTGCTCAAGCCGTTTGAAGAACTCTGCCCGGCGAAGGGCAACATCACGCGGGGATACATCATATACAACGTGCTCCTGACCAACATATGCGCGAATCTTGCCCGCTGGCTTTCCCATTTTACCAACATATTCCGGCAGCATAGGTATGGGTCCATGTGCATGCTCAAAACCGCCTATATGTGGCCCCACGTGACCCCGTTCCCTTGCGAGACGCAGCAAAAACTCATGTAGATTCTCACGATAGCCTTTGCCAAAGAAATGAATCCTTCTGGGAGCGCCATAGCGGTCTGCATTTTTCACATCTATGTGGTCGCCATGATCTGCAATATCCTCTGGCGGCACACCTTTTTCCCGCAGAACTGATATGATATGCTCTTTAGAACCGCGAGCCATGCCTGCAGTCTTTAGCAAATTTGCAACAGTCAAATACCTCTTATAATGCGTATCAATTGCCTTTTCCTGATCAATCGCCGCCCGATATGCATAAGGAATACTCAAAAGAATATCAACAAACTTCTCCGCAGGATCGTTTCCGCTGCCGATCACATCCACGACACCGTGTTTCTCACCGAGCTGATATACGCCTATAGGCCCAGAGTCGAGGATACCTGAAGCCACATGACCCAAAAGATGGGCAAGCATAAGCTTCTTGGCCTCAGGGGATAGTTTGTCTAAGTGCTTCAATCGCTCCAGGAAATCATCCATCCGAGATGAGAAGTAGGAGTTCTTTAGGAACTCAATAATGCTGGGATCCTCTCCGTTCTTAATTCTCTTAGCAAGCTCCCGTATACGTGGATCTGATGACTGCTCCCATATAGCCTCAGCCAAGCTACGCACATAATCATCGAGCCGCCTGGCTGTTTGGGGATCTGCACGAACATTATGGGCAAGCGCCTCCAAATAATCCTTCACCAATATTGACAAACTACCTATGTGATCCCTCACCGCACCCCGATAATCTTCATTAAGATATACGCCAACAAATGGGTTACTGTGCCTGCGCAAGTACGGAACCGCCCGCGGATTACCAACAACGTAATGTATTGTCTTCCCGCCAACAACAAGATCCCCCTCACGGGGCGTATCCGCAGCGTTATCCAGGAGCACGATATCGTACTTAGACGAGTTGGAGGGGAGTGCGGGTAGCCAGCGATCGCCAATTCTCACATAGAAGATATCCTCGGGATGTACCATTTCTGTAGCAGAAAGGGGAATACCGCCATCTCTCCGCTTTCCGCGCATAATGATCTGGTTTCTAAAGCCCTCCCACATAGAACGTTCCCGGAATCCCTTCACCCATGCATGCTTGATAGCATTATCGTACGGCAGAAGAAAAGCTACTGGGGCTCCTGACACAAAATAAAGATCTGGTGCCTCTTCACCATAACCACCAGCATAGAAGAATATACCCTGCTCTTTCTCTGGAGATGAACGATGAATCAAAGCACTGCCAGATATCGGTCCCTTATACAGTTTGCTCAAAGAGTCCCGTGGTAATAGCGCACCCATCTTGAAAATACCATCCAGATTGGTAATGTGTGTAGTATGCAAAAACACAGTCTTCTTCGGATCCATTACATAGTCGCTAAGACGATCAGAATCTACTGGAATCAATGCGCGGTGCAGCTCGGGACCAAGAGCCCGAACATTCATAATTCGACTATAATGCTTACGGAGGAGCTGTATGCTTTCACCTAGTGACATAAAAACATATACGCACGCAGATTTAAATTCAACTTATCCGCACATCTACTCATGTTCAACTTCGAATGGTCCGGAAGGAAGTTGAAGACCTCGTGGAAGACGTACGAAGCTGCAGTCAGACGGATCTTTGACCTGAAGGACGTGCTCCTGGACGAACCCAAAGAGGACGGGGATGCTTACTACATGTTCCGCGGCGTTCACCGGCCAGAGGACGAGAAGAAGTTTGAGAAATATAAAGTACGATACGACATAACTGTTATCCCACCAAGAACAATCGGACGTGAGTATATTAAAACACTCGGGCATTATCATCCCGAAGCGGAAAATGGATTATCGTATCCAGAGGTATACGAAGTCCTTCATGGTCATGCGCTATTCCTCCAGCAGGGACCTGATGCGTCAGACTTCCTGGTTACCGAGGCAAAGAAAGGAGACGTAGTGGTTATGATCCCAAACCACGGCCACATAACTGTAAACATTGGGGGCGAACCGCTAATACTTGCAAACCTTGTGTCCTCCAAGTTCCAGTCCATATATGAACCCGTGAAAGAGAAGCATGGGTTCGCCTGGTACTATACCACAGAGGGTTGGATTCCAAACAAACATTACGAAAAGCACCCGAAGATTAGAACCCTTGCACCGAGCGCAATCCCATCAGACATATACGGGCTATTCGTAGACTACCCATACATATTTGACTGGTTGAACAGACCGTCTCGGCTATGGGGTTAGGCGAAGCGCATGATAGTCCGTAGAAAAAAGCCAAAGGATCTCTATCTCATACACCAAGCAATATCTCCAATCCACCTTGCAGACTGGAAGCTCGAAAAACAATGGGTTGAACGCGTTTCCATATCACAGCTCATATCCCCTGTGTTCCCAAAGGATTTCACAGTCAGGATGCGGTATACCCATGCACCAATACAAACAAGATTTGGAGGAATTTTGAGGAAAAACATCCTCGAGAACAACCTCAACACCTGGAAGCCACAACTAGATGTTGTGCTACAGCGCCTACGACTGCTTAAGATACCACACGTAGCACATATCAACGCAGGATGGGAGCTTTCGGCCATACGAGCAATATTGCGAAGGAGAATCGACGACGAAAGTAAAGCTAGGGCGATAATAAGGCTTGCAAGCAGCGGATTGGCAAAGCACAAGCTTGGAAGTATGCAAAGAATACCGTACGAAGTAATTATGGCACATTTTGTACATCCGGATGCCGCCGCAGCGTACGACGTAATCAACGATGAAATCCTCTTTCCATCACCATCAGCTGTTAGGGCAATGCAACGAGGGGAACATCGTCTGATTCCAGATATGGTTAACACGCTAGCCCACGAAGGAACGCACGCATATCTGAACCAGCGCTATTACCTCATAGCTGAAAACGATTTGGACCAGATAAAGCTGGACACAGTGGACGAAGCGATCGCATCCGCAATGGGAGACCTGGCAGCACATAAGCTCGCAGGCGGCCCAAAACCGAAGAAAAGCTACGCAGACTGGTACATCAGCATATCAGAGACCCCACTGCACAGAGAGGCGTTTAAACACATATACTGGACGGTTGCAAAGAACGCAAAAACCGTTGAGGATGCAGCAAAGATCGGGATCGCCGCTGCGAAGAAGTTCGGAATCCACGTTGAACCGCGGGACAGAATATAAACAAATCGCCCCACATCAATAGGATGCCCGAACCCGGCGACGTTGTGGAAATAATAAAAAGTGGTATTACATACCGAGGGATCGTTCTCCCTCGAACTGAAGAAATCCCCGACAACGTTCTCGTGATAAAGCTCAAGAATGGCTACAATATAGGTATAAAGATCACGCCCGAAACGGAGA
>CAYZOD010000033.1:0-7870 GCA_964480165.1 uncultured archaeon | reverse complement strand
AGTCCTTTACCTCGTCGTAATACGGGCATTTATCATTCTCCGGGTCGAAGAAGAATTCAATCTCCATCTGCTCGAACTCTCTCAGTCTGAAGAGGAAGTTCCTCGGGCTAATCTCGTTGCGGAACGCCTTTCCTATCTGTGCAATGCCAAGGGGCATGCGTTTTCTTGCCACTTGGTACAGCCGTGGGAAGTTAACGAAGATCAGTTGCGCCGTTTCGGGGCGTAAATAGGATATACTACCCTCGTATGGGCCCACTTGTGTTGAAAACATCAGATTAAAGAGTTTTACCTCGCCCAGTTCGCCTCCACAGGCAGGGCATTTGATGTCATTCTCCCGTATGATTTCGGTCATCTCCTCGGCGGATTTCCCCTCCACGTTGATGTTTAGGGCATCCTCTATGAGATGGTCTGCCCTGAAGCGCTTTCCACACTTCTTGCACACGACGATTGGATCGTGGAAGTGTTCCACATGTCCTGACGCCTTCCAGACCTCCGGGTTCGTTATGATTGAACCGTCAAGGCCGATGACCTCGTGGCTCCCATGAACGAACTCCTTCCACCAGGATCGTTTGACATTGTTCTTCAGTTCCGCTCCCACGGGCCCCCAGTCGTAGAAACCCGAGTATCCCCCGTAGACCTCGGCGGAGGGGAACGCAATCCCCAGTTTCATCGCTATGTCTGCCATCTTCTGAATGTCCATGGTAGAATTTTCGTCCAAGAATGAATATATATTATATCGCCGTTTATTACACATGGCAAAACCTCGCGAGTTGCCGAAGCCCGTGGCCGAAGCGTTTCGAGATCTTCACGATCTCGTTACTTCGAAGGAATTTTCCTTCAATCGGCCCACATCCAAGAGCCAATATGTCGCTCTACTTGGAGCACATCTTGGGTCATGGGGGGCGCCACCATCCCTGTCTTCAGATATCGCGCATCAAGTTTTTGATCTCCATCGACAGGTTGTCTCAAAGGTTACTCCCTTTCTTCGGGAGACATACGGCCCAGAGTATGCGGAATACGTCCATGATTACATCAAAAATGCCCTGGTGCGGCTCTATGGCGATGCCAGTACTGGTTTCCTATCCGAGGTTGCACGTGATCGCAGATCCAGATCTGCTTATCTGCGAGCCCTTGCAGCAACCGTGCAGGCAGTTCAGCCCAACGCAGCAATCACAGACCACATAATCCGCGAGGGTTATTCCTTAGCACCATATGCTGCAATCCTTCATCCATATCCTCGACTCTCGAAATTGGTCGATAGGGCCCTTCGCCGCAGGTATCCTCGCTACGTTACAGATCTTCGGCACATGTTCGATGTGATATTCTCTGCCGAGCATAGGGATGAATACCTCCGTGCGGCAGATCTTGCCATCCGCGATCTGCTTGCCCATACTGGTAAGAATCCCAACAGTATCCCTCGTCAGCACATCGGTCCGTACGTTTCGATCATTGTGCCTTATGCGTTACATGCATCGTTGATTGATTCTACGCCCCCACAGGGCGCCATGCGCGCCGCATGGACAGTGCATCAGTTTATATTCGGGCCAAGGGGGAAGGACAGGTTTGCAAACTTCAGGGCGATGGTGTCCGATCCAGATCTATACCCTATGCTGATTGGTATTGCCAAGCACTGGGAGGGCGATCTTAATCCCCGTCTCTGGCAGGCGTTCTCGGAGGGAGTATTGAGAGGCAAACATGCAATAAGAGAGATAATACACACGGATGGTCGTGCAGCGTGGGAAGATCTATGGGATGCTTTGTCTCAGTCACACGTACATTTTCTGGATAAGGACGGCAACCGGTTCATTTCTGTTGCTAAACTCAACGCTGTTGATCAGATACGTGCCCTCTCTGAACAGCCAACGTGTTTATATCCTGCAAACCCGCAAGGTCAGCGTTATGGGGTCGAATACGCCTTAAATACAAAGAAGGGGGAGGTAATGCCCGTTATCGCGGTAGCCCACCATGTGTCGGGAGCAAAGGATCGGATAATTGGACGTATCACGATGTTCGTCGATCCCCGTCACGGTAACGTTCACATCGTTTCAACACCCGTCGGTTCTGTTCCCCTCGATGATTACGTGGCTGCTGCGAAGGAATTTGCGAAGTCCGTTAATGCACGGGCAGGGAAAAAAGTCCTACAGCGGATCGTGATTGGTGGTCGCGGCAGTGCGCGCTTCAAACTGCCTGTAGACGACGCATACGGCGATATGATTATAAAGAAGGACGGACAACATTACGTCCGCGACGCAGCAGTTGTTCATGTTGAGTGATCAGCACTCAAGATCTTCATCATCTCCGCCGGAGCGGTCAGCCCTGCGCAGGTTCATCACCGCAACAACCTGCTCCATTCTTTTTAAACTCTTTCTCCCCCGATCTCCTCATGGGATTCCCAGAGGCAGAGGCAAGGCTCTTTAACGGTGTTTGGATCTGCATGAACTGCGGAGCACGCAACCGTAGCGTCAAGGGTAAGCCCCAGAAGTGTAGGAGATGCGGAAGCAAAAGGCTTCGTCTAAAGGCAAAGGAGCGCAGAAAGTAAAGGCGTTCCTTGCCCTCACCCGCCCTCTAAATACTTTTATGGTGTTCTTTGGGGCTTTCCTAGCGGGTATTATAGCAAAAGCACCGTATTCCTGTTTCCTCCCTGCTGCCGTGGGTGCGGCGATCATTTCCGCAGCTGCTCAGTCCATTAACGACTATTACGACTATGAGATCGACCGTAAGAAGGGTAAGAAGACAGTGCTCTCGCGCAAGCACATTCTTTACTTCTCCGTCGCTCTCTACGTCCTTGGCGTTCTCGTCACTCTCCTTGCATCGCCGATGCATTTTGTCCTCGCGGCCCTCGCAGCTCTGGGCACGTGGGCGTACTCCGCTTTCCTCTCGGGAAGGAAGTATGTGGGCAACCTCGTTGTGGCGTTCTTCACCGCGTTTACCTTCGCTTTCTCCGCACTCTGCGGCGATTTTACGCGCATACCCTTTCCATTCCTCCTTGCCTTCCTCGCTACGTGGGCCCGCGAGGTGATAAAGGATATCGAGGATCTGCCCGCCGACAGAGGACATAAAACAACCCTGCCCATGCTTGTCGGAGTTGATATGGCTGCATACTTCTCTGCATACCTCATACTCCTCGCCGTGTTCTTCTCCCCCTTCCCCGGACCGTGGGGCTTCTCCATATTCAGTGAGTGGTATTACTACGTCCTCCTCCCCGCCGACGCCCTATTTATTCTCTCCGCCCTATATGTTATACGGGGACACCCCCGGAGGGCGCAGCAACTATGCAAGGTAGGAATGCTCCTGGCACTACTGGCGTTCACGGCGGGCACCCTTCTCTAGTGGACAGAGTAGTCCTCGCTTTTGTTAACAGGGGCTACAGGATCGTCGATTACACCGACGTGAGAGGCTGCGTTGATCTCGTGGCGAGGTCAGAGGATCACGTCTTTGTTGTCAGGGTATTATCCAACGTGGATGCCCTCCGCGAGGAGAGCGTTGAGGAATTTGTCCGGCTGGCTGCCGCCGTCTCGGGAACGCCAATAATTGTTGGTGAGAGGACGAAGCGCAGCTCCTTGGAGAACGGTGTGGTGTATAGGCGCTACGGCGTTTCCGTTGTGACCCCCCAAACGTTAGAATCCATTCTGGACGGAGAGCTCCCGATATACGAGGAGTTCAAGGGCAAGCGTGTCGTCTATCTTGATCCTGTTGCCCTGCGCTCCGCACGGGAATCTTTGGGCCTCTCGCAGAATGACCTTGCCCGCGAGGTCGGCACGACAAAGGACTCCATTTACCGTTACGAGCACGGCTTCCCCGCATCTGAGAAAACCGCCCACCGCCTCGTCAGAATCCTTGGGAAAGACATTATCTCCTCTGTGAACATCGATTTCCGCGGTGATGTGCAGAGATCGGAGTTCTTCGAGTTCCGCCGTGCTCCCTGGGACCTTTTCATATCGATTCATCACTCCTTGGCAATTTCTAAAGCCCGTGGCGTTTTGCAGAGGAAAATCGAAATCCTCCGGCGGGGGAGGGGTGTCGTTCACGACTACTATGCGGTTATGTCACCGATCGACGAAGAGATCCCGGGGGTGCCGACCATAACCCCTGAGGATCTTCGCGAGGCGCGCAGCCCAAAGGATATCGTCAAGAAGGTGCGTGATGAGTTTGAGGACCTCAAAGAATGACCTCCTTCGTTTTCTCTCCCGTCGATTCCCCGAACACGTCGTCCGTGCATTCTCTGCAGTGCCGAGGGAGCTCTTCGTTACACCGGAATACAAGGAATACGCATACGACGATACCGCACTGCCCACGAAGAACGGTCAGACGATTTCGCAGCCATCTGTCATCGCAGAGATGCTAACAATGGCGGATCTCCGTCCTGGCCTGAGGGTTCTGGAGGTGGGAACTGGTTCGGGATACACTGCGGCGCTAACATACGAGATTACCCGCGCTCCGGTCGTGAGTATTGAATACGATCCGGAACTCTGCGCGGAGGCGAGGGAACGGTTGAATGCCCTCGGATATAAAGAAATAACGGTGATCTGCGGAGATGGCGGCGCGGGTTACCCTTCAAGCGCCCCTTACGACCGGATCATCGTTCACGCAGCCGTTCCTAATATTCCCGAACCGCTCGTTGAACAACTGGTCGAGGGTGGTGTGGTCGTCGCCCCCGTCGGTTCTCAATACTCTCAAATCCTCGAGAAATACGTGAAGAAGGAAGGGAAACTCATCCTTGAACAGAGGGGCAGTCCTGTGGTCTTCGTGCCGCTCCGGGGGCGTTACGGCTTTAGATTTTGAGGGACTTCTGCTCCACGACCAGCTCGCCCCGTATCTCCGCGTGATCCTCTCTGTTCTCTATCTCCTCCTTCGCCTGCCAGTATATTCCGCTGCTCCGATCATACACTATCTTCAGCCAGAGGTTGGATGGCCATCTGTCGTATCCGAAGTCCTGGCCCACGGCGTCTATTGTCCCATCAATTCGGAAGAGTTCAGGCGAGAGCGCAAAACGCCAGATGCGTGCCGCCCAGTTTTCTGACAGAGCGCCCTTCGCTCCCTTGTACCAGAAGAAACCGGGGGGACCTATGATCTGCTTTGCCCTCCTGAAAAAGTAGCGCTCCCTCAGTCCGTCGGACTCCTCTGCGTGGATCTCTTCCCTCGCTTCGCCGCGGTTCCATTCAATCCACATATCCTTGTATAGCGTTCCGTGGTCCCATCTCTCCTTATACCAGATTTCCTCTGTTGCGGGACGTCCGTTGATGTCCATTTCCCGCCAGACGTGCCCTTTCTTTGCCCATTGCTTCACATGGATCCGAATCTCCTCCGGAAAATCGTTGAACGGTCTGGACAGAATCGTCTCCACGTGGATCTCCTGCGTTTTTTCCTCCCCTCCGCTGTGATCCCATGTGTAATACTCCGGGATCGGGTGGCGGAACGCAAACTCGGGACAGTTCCTCCCATTCATAACGATCTTCTGCGAGTAGGAGAAGCGCGGTCTCGTGCTCACAGTCCCTTCGGAGATTACCTCAACGCGGTTCTGGAAAATTCGCGTAACGTATTTGATGCTGGCGCGCATACCGCAATATGGGGAAAGGACGTTTTAAACAACCCTCTTTTCCTTTCTCTACGTGAAGGTGGTTATTCGGGCGGACGTCCTCGACGGTATACTTGATGCAGCACGCCGCCAGTACCCGAGGGAGTTCTTCTGCCTGCTTGGCGGCCGCTGGGACGGGAAGACAGCAAAGGTCGAGGAGATCGTCTTCATTCCCTTCAAGAGCAGCGAGCACTACGTCCTCTTCAATCCGCATGATATTCCCATCGATTCGAGAATCGTCGGTTCCGCCCATTCTCACCCCCGTGCGTCCCCTCCTTCCCGGGCGGACCGAAGGACGTTCCCGAAAACAGGTTGGGTTCACCTCATTGTCTACCCGCCCTTCGACAGAACGTCTGTAAATTCTTACGACGCGAGGGGCTGCCCGATTCCCCTACTGATCGAGGATTAGCGGTCAGCGAGCCAGGTATGTCATCACCCTTCAGGCGATGTCGGCTTCATCATCCCGTCAATATGTTCTCTGGAAGGACTTTTATGCCAAGAGCTCTTGCCCTTTTCCGCATCTGTTTGTCGAACGTTACTATTGGTATCTGCCTGTTTGTGGCCGTATGTATCACGACGGCATCGTTGTAGGAGATTAATGATATTCCATTTCGTTCTAGTGTCCTCGCCGCCAGGATCGGTGCTTTTACGTCGCAGATTATCGTGATTTTTGGGTGTTCTACTATTTTTCTTAGAACGCTCGCATTATTTGCCCCCCTTTTCCAGAACAGGTATGCAAGTTCCGTAACGACATTTACAGGCAGCAGTACGCTACCTAGTTCTTGAAATATATCGTATGCTGCGTCATGGAACGGATCATTTTTTACAACAGCGGCAAAGATTGCGGAGGTATCAAATATCGCTTCTTTCACCATCCCTTTGCCTCCAAGGCGCTTATAATTGCATCATGAATCTCTTTGCGCGTCGGTGGGCTGGCGTCCTTTAGCTCTATCTGGGGGAGATCGTCCTCTACGCGTTCAATCACGATTTTATTATCTGCCACGTATATTTTTACCTTATCTCCCTCTCTTACGCGGAAAACGCGCCTTATCCGCGAAGGAATTGTTACCTGGTAGTTCCGTGTTACTGTGACTATTTCCGTGTTGGACATAGTATGAATTGTGTTGTAGTAATATAAATAGTTTTCTAGATGCCGCTCGCGAGCCCTTTCAATCTGCAGAGGACCGTGGCTATATATCCTACATCCCCCATGCCCTCCGGCACGATCTTTCTTGCTTCCAGCCCGTCGATATCGAACTTCGTGGCGTCTGGCTCTGTCCCTGCGACGACCACCATGTCCTTCTCGCCCACCTCGGACGGGTCGAACTCCTTCTCCGCCTTCTTCGTGATTATGAACACGCGCTCCGGTTTGAGGACATCCACTGCGTCCTTCAGGTCCGGCACGATGAGTATCCTCTTTCCCTTCTTCGCGGCGGCAAGATGTATCTCAGGGACCCCCGTCTGCGCTGCCGAACCCTGGGGCCGGGAGATAACGAAGAGATCGACGTTGTCGTAGGCGAAAACGATCCTCGCTATCTCTTGGAGTTTCGCCACCGAGTGCACATCATGGTATACGACGATCATAGTTCCATTCACCTCCGTTGTTCTTATAACTCACCCAGTTTGCGTTTCACCTCTTCGGCTATCTTGAACGCCAGTTTCGGCGGGACAGCCTCCCCTGCCTGGTTATACTGCTGCTCAATGGGCCCGTAGAAAATGTGATCGTCCGGGAAGCTCATGAGCCGCGCGTTCTCCCTGACGGTGAGCAGCCGATCGGAGAATGGATGGATGAAACGGGACGATCCCATGACGGTCGGTGCTGTTCTGTGCGGGTGGAGGCGTATGTAGTTCTGATGAACGCGCTTTGCCCCCTTGAAATATACGGGTGCCTGCCCCCACTTCAATCGATGAACCACCTTCTCCACTCGCCGCGGCAGGGGCTTGAACTGGTGGTTCGGAATGTCATGCACATCTCTGGGATCGGGGAGATCGCCTATGGCATCCCACACCGTTTTTCTCTTCTCTCCCTTCGGGCGTATCCGTATGGGCGAGATGAACACGCGGGTTCTCTTGGAAGGAACACCGTAGACGCTCGCCTCAAGGACGTTAAACTTCACCTCGTATCCGACACGCCCGAACTCGTAGCGCAGCGCTTCTTTCAGATCCCCCTCGATGATCCCAAGAACGTTCTCCATGACGAATACCTCTGGCTGGAGATCGCCGACGAATCGGATGTAATGAAGCGTTAGCCGCCCCCTTGGGTCCTTGTAGAGTCGATCTATCGGCTCTTTTTCT
>CAYZOD010000032.1:0-8085 GCA_964480165.1 uncultured archaeon | reverse complement strand
ACCACTGGCGGTCATGGTCACGATCTGGGCAGCCGTCGTCATCCTAACCCAGATGACAGGTCTTGCAAACATCGTGACGATCATCGCGGGCGTCCCGCTCCACGCACTCGTTGCAAGCCCACTCATGACCACCTACGTAACCTTCGCCGCAATCGTCGTCTTATACAGCCACAGGGACAACATCGTGCTCATGCTCCAGGGGAAATTAGAGGAGCAGCGCTTCTCGAGCAAGAAGAGGAGTATAACCATGGATAAGGTGTGAACATGTTCGACTACATCGCAGCGGCGGTAATATCCTACCTCCTTGGGTCGATACCGACGGCGTACATAGTGGTTAAGCTCGCCACGGGCAAGACGATCTGGGAACATGGGAGCAAGAACGTCGGTGCACTCAACGTGAAGAGAACAACCGGTTCTGTTCTGCTCATGCTTCTGACAATACTTGTCGACATCGGAAAGGCCATCCTCGCCATATGGATCGTCCGTGCATACTTTCCATCTGCACTCATTATCGCACCGTTCTTCATCGTCCTTGGCCACAACTTCCCGATCTGGACGCGATTCAGGGGCGGAAGGGGCATTGCAGTGCTCCTTGCATCGTCTCTAGCGGTGAACGTATACTTCGGAATCATATGGGTGGGTCTCTGGCTGATAGGATATTTAGTCACGGGTTATATAGCGGGGGGAGCCATGATTGCCCATGTCCTCACCCCTGCGGTCCAGTACTTCCTCATGGGATATGCATCGATCCCACTCGTTCTCGCACTCATACCCGTGTGGATACGCTACCGCGAGAAGGCAGATCTCATCGTAACGGGACGTCTGCGCAAGCACTACTGGGGTGAAAAGGCATGATGAACGGAAAGCACATTAAGAAGGGCATTAAACTCGCCACGGACCTCATAGGGAAGGAAATGGACTTCATCAATGCCATAAACGTCTATCCCGTGGCCGATGGAGATACCGGAACGAACATGTACAACACGATGAAGGGCATATGGGAGCAGATACAGGAGGTAGACTGTGAGCATGCAGGAGAAGTGGCAGAACGCGTTGCAGATGCTGCCCTCGAGAGTGCCCGTGGAAACTCTGGCGTCATACTATCCCAGTTCTTCTGGGGATTCAGGGAGGGAATTGGAGACGCGGAGAAGCTTGACGCGAACCTCGTGGTCGCCGCGTTCACGGAAGGAAAGAACTGGGCATACCAGGCTGTGGCGAACCCCGTTGAAGGAACGATACTCACTGTCATGCGCGAAACGGCAGAGGCGGCTCAGCGTCTGGCAAAGGAGTATCCAGACGTTCCCGAACTCCTCCACCGTATATATCAGGCATCCCTTGCAGCGCTGGAGAAGACGCCGGAAATGCTGAGGAAGTTGGGCAAGCCAAAGATCATCGACTCAGGGGCATATGGGTTCACGCTCCTCGTGGAGGGGCTCGTTCACGCAATGGGTGTAGACGTGAAGGGGTATCGTGTCAGAGGTATGCGTGCCGAGAGGGAAACGGGCAATGGTGAATCCGTACTCTTCTGCACCAACTACATGATTGAACTGAACAACGGTGCCACGGCCGATGAGATTCGAGCAGTTATAGAGAAGTTCGGAGACTCCATCGTCGTTGTGGGCGGTGGAGGAAAGATGAAGGTGCACATACATACGGACCGACCGGAAGAGGTGAAGAAGGTCCTGCAGCCGTTCGGGAAGATAGTTCAGGAGAGGATTGATCGCATATGGTGATTTTCCGCATCGCCGCCGAATCGATGGTCGACGTATGGGCGAACACTCTGCTACGTTGTTGGTCGCGTATTTTAAACGCAACTCCTCGCAATTATAAGGATGCTCACCAAGGAGGAACTCGAGCACATCGCGAAGATCGCACGCATCGCACTCACCGAGGAGGAGATGAACGAACTCCTCCCGCAGTTCAACGAGATCCTTCAGCTTCTCGAGCGGGTGAAACAACTCCCCCTCGCGGAAGCCACGGCCATCGTCATGACCGACAACGATAGTGAGTTCCGCGAAGACGTTGTTGAGCCCTTTGAGGATCCCGATCTAATAGTCGAACAGTTCCCGAAGAAGAGGGGCCGCTACGCAGAGGTCCCGCCCAACCTGTGATGCCCATGATCGAGGAGACGCTGGAGCGCATAAGGAACGGAGAAATTCTGCCCTCTGAGCACCTAGAGGAGAAGATAGAAGTTATTGAGAAGAGGGAGTGGGAGCTGAACGCGTTCATAACGAAGACCATTGATTTTGCTCGCGAGCAGGCAAAGAAGATTGACCGTCTCGTCAAGGAGGGGAAGGGCGAGGCGTTCTACGGCCTTGTCTGGGGAATCAAGGATAACTTCGCCCTTAAGGGCGTCCGAATGACCTGCGGATCAAAGATGCTCGAAAACTACGTTCCTCCGTACACTGCAACGCCTGTTGAGAAGATACTTGAGAACAATGGCGTGATTGTGGGAAAACTAAACATGGATGAGTTTGCCTGCGGATCGTCCGGCGAGACATCATACTTTGGCCCCACGAAGAACGCGAGGGATCCTGAATACGTCCCAGGAGGTTCATCCTCCGGCGCTGGGGCTGCAGTGGCCGCAGGCATGGTGGATCTGGCCCTCGGATCCGATACCGGTGGTTCCATACGAAACCCTGCCAGTTTCAACGGCGTGGTCGGCCTGAAGCCAACGTATGGCCTTGTCTCTCGATACGGCCTCGCTGATCTTGCAATGAGTCTAGACGTTCCGGGTCCGCTTGCACCGGACGCATACGGGATCGCGCTCGCTATGGAGGTTCTGCAGGGCTTCGATCCAAGAGATCGGGTGACGAGCAAGCGTCGCCCCAACTTTGTGGACACGCTCGACGCGTTTGAGCCGGACAGCGTGAAGATCGGTATTTCGGAGGCGCTTCTTGACGGTGCGGACGAGCCGGTCAGGAAAACAGTAGAGCATACTGTCGGATTCTTCGAAAAGAAAGGAGCGGAAATCGTGGAGATCGAACTGCCAGACATTTGGGCAGCATTCCCGACATACTACCTCGTCATGTATCCCGAGCTCGCTTCTGCCATGCAGAAGTTCGATGGTATAAAATACGGCCACAGGGCAGATGGTAACACACTCACAGAGCTTGTTGCCCGTTCCAGGGGCGAGGGCTTCGGTAAGGAGATAAAGAGACGCGTGATAATGGGCACGTTCATCTCCATGGCCAAGAATGCAGAATGGTACGATCTCGCCCTCCGTGCGCGGGCAACGCTGCTCCAGATGTTCAGAAAGGCCTTTGAGAAGGTAGATATGATCATATCGCCAACGGTTCCGACTCTTCCGTTCAAGCTGGGCGAAAGGATAAATGATCCTGTCAAGATGTACATGGCCGACGCGCTTACTGTTCCAGCAAACCTGACGGGCATTCCAGCGATCTCATTCCCAGCAGGATGGAAGGGACGTCTCCCCATCGGTGTCCAGCTAATGGGTCCAAAGTATTCAGATCCTCTCCTCGTGTCGGCGGTGCGCTTCTTCGAAAAGGAGGGAGAGCAGTGGTCAGAATAGGATTCGAAATCCACGTACAGTTGAAGACGAAGTCGAAACTCTTCTGCAGTTGTCCCACCAACTTCCTAGAAGTGGAGCCGAACACGAATGTATGTCCTGTCTGCACCGCCCAGCCCGGTTCCAAACCTGATGGCATCAACGAGGAGGTCATACGAAAGGCAGTGATGGTTGCTCTCGCGCTGAACTGCAAGATAAAGAACGAAAACCTTCGATTCCTGCGAAAGCACTATTTCTATCCGGATCTGCCGAACAACTATCAGAGAACCTCCGAACCCTTCGCAGTGGATGGGGAACTGAACGGCGTTAGAATTCGTGAGATCCACATCGAAGAGGATCCTGGGCGCTACGAACTGAGGGAGGGAACCGTTGACTACAATCGTTCCGGCGTCCCGCTCATCGAAATCGTCACGGAACCGGATATGCACAGCGTAGAAGACGCGGTGGATTTTCTGAAGCACTTGCGCGCGGTTCTCGACTATCTCGACGTTATTCTTTATCCTGAGATCGGATTCCGTGTGGACGCAAACGTGAGCATCGAAGGCGGCGAGCGCGTCGAAATAAAGAACATAAACAGCATAAAGGGCGTTGCCCGCGCACTGAAATACGAGATCGCCCGCCACAAGAGAATTCTGGGCATGGGCAAGAAGATCGTTCGTGAAACCCGTCACTGGGACGAGGTGCGTGGGGTTACTGTTAGTTTGAGGGAAAAGGAGACGGCAGAAGACTACAGGTACATGCCGGATCCGGACATACCACCATACCGCATCGATCCCACCCTCGTTGAGCGTATCCGTGCAGAACTTCCGGAACTCCCTCACCAGAAGAGAGAACGTTTGGTGGAGGAGTACGGGATCGGTGGGAGTGCTGCATGGACCTTCGTTCTTGATAAGGAACTTGGCGACCTATTTGAGAAGATGGCTAAGCAGTTCGGCCCGAAGAATGCTGTATCATTTTGCCTGAATCTGCGCGGCGAGTTGAACTACAGGGACAAGTATCTGGCCGAAATCCCGGGCAGGGAGCGGCTTTTCAAACTTGCTGAACTCTACTTCAGTAACAAAATCACAAAGCCCGTCTACATCGAGTATCTGCGGAAGATTCTGGACGATCCTGAGTTCGTTCCAACTGCAATGGAGTTGCTCAGCGACGAGGAGATAAGGGAGATAGCAAGGGAAATAATTCAGGAGAATGAGAGGGCCGTGCAGGACTACAGGGCAGGGGAGAAGAAGGCGGTGAACTTCCTCGTGGGGCAGATCGTCGCACGCACAAAGGGACGGGCAGATCCGAAGCGCGCTATTCAGATCCTTCGCGAGGAACTTCAGAAGATCTGAGTTCCTCCCACTTATCCCTTGGAGGAATGCGGCCCTCTTCTATTAACTGATCGATGATCGCATTGACCAGCGCTTCGGAGGGTATGTACTCGATCTGGCCCCTGCCGACGAGGAGTTCAACTTTCTTTCGAAGTTCGCCCTTTTTCATACTAAAAACTAACATCAAAGGATTTAAACGCTGATTTCCTTTTCCTCGCATGACCGAATACGAATATATCGATCTGGGTTACGAGCCAAAGGAGACGGACGTTGTCGTTGAGTTCTACATGAAGCCGCATCCGGAGGAGAGTTTTGAGAGTGCGGCGAATAAGGTGGCCATCGAGTCATCTATAGGGACGTGGACTGATATTAGGACGATGCTCCCGGAGATCTACGAGCGTCTGAGACCGCACATATTCGAGATGGATAAGGAATCCGGGATCATAAGGATCGCCTATCCCTCCGCGCTCTTTGAGCAGGGCAACATGCCGGGTATTCTTGCGGCGATCGCTGGAAACGTATTTGGCATGAAGGCAGTTCAGAACCTCCGTCTGAACTGGATTGAGTGGCCGGAGGATATCGTTCGCGAGTACAAGGGCCCGCTCTACGGTATCGAGGGCGTCAGAACGATCCTTGGCGTTAAAGACCGCCCGCTCCTCGGAACGATCGTCAAGCCAAAGGTGGGCCTTCCGGCAGATATGTGGGCAGAGGTAGCGTACAATGCGTGGCGCGGCGGTCTGGACATCGTTAAGGACGACGAGAACCTTGTCAGTCAGGACTTCTGCAGGTTTGAGGATCGATTGTATAAGGTTATGGAGAAGAAGGACCTTGCGGAGGAGGAAACGGGCGAGAGAAAGGGGTACATGGTGAACATAACCGCGCCGTGGGACGAGATGATCCGCAGGGCCGAACTCGTGGAGGATACCGGAAACGAATACGTGATGATTGACGTGGTCATCGTCGGCTTCTCCGCCGTTCAGGCATTCAGGAACTACGGCTTCGACTTCATTATCCATGCACACAGGGCAATGCACGGGGCGATCACGCGGAACAAGAAGCACGGCATAAGCATGGCTGCCCTTGCGAGAATCTACAGGATGCTCGGAGTGGATCAGCTGCATGTGGGCACTGCCGTCGGCAAGATGGTGGAGGGCAAAGAAGAGGTCCTGGCAAACGTGCATGCCGTCCGTGATCCCTTCTTCCACATAAAGCCCACGTTCCCCGTTGCTTCCGGCGGTCTCCACCCCGGTCTCGTGCCGGATATCGTCGAGATCTTCGGGAAGGACGTGATCATACAGGCCGGTGGTGGAGTGCACGGGCACCCGGACGGAACGGAAGCGGGTGCAAAAGCTATGCGCCAAGCGGCAGAGGCAACCATGAAGGGCATAGCACTGGAGGATTACGCTGAAGATCACGAGGAGCTGAAGAGGGCGCTGGAGAAGTGGGGTAGAAGGAGGACGAGATGATGGCCGAGAGCTCCTGGCACCGCGTGACCAGAAAGGTGAAGGCAAAGTACGTAGAGGACATAAAGAAGCTGTGGGTTGAGCATGGACTGGAGCCAGAGAAGGACAAGAACGTGGAGATTGGTTTGCGGGCGCTCGTTCATGCGATATATGAGACCCCACTGGGGTACGGCACATTTCCACGAAGGGATCTCGATGCGATAAGGGATGCTGTAGCACTTGAGAGGGACTTCGCAAGAACGCTCTTTCAGATCTCGCGCAAGTACGGTGAGAAGATTCCATTGAAGAAAAGTCCTGAAGCATTCGTAGAGAAAATTGCAGAGCAACCCAGATGGATAATTACTCTGTCTGCGCCAACGAAACGCAGAAAAACAGGAACGAAACTTGGCGATCTGAAGCTGGAGATGTTGAAGGACATAGAGGAACTCACGCTACGAGCGTACAGAATACGAAAGAAAAAGAGGTGATGATGTACCGTACCTGCGATATATTTACATCCCAAGGAAGCCGACACCGCCCATGGCCGCTTCCTGTTCCTCTTCTATCTTCTTCTTGACCTCCTCCTCGTTCTCTGGGCGCTCAAATGCACCGGACTCCTCGATGATCTTGAAAACCTCGTCTGTTGCCTCGATGTATATGTAGTCGCCCTCACCGACGCCCAGGGAGTTTCCATCGCGCTGGATGTAGCCGGATCTCTTTATCTCATCGCGGGAGAGGACTTCCTGTGCCTTTGCCTTGTCCTTAATACGATAAACACGTGCCTCCATGCCACCAACGGAACAAAAATCGTTATAAACGGCTCAGGGCTGAAAGGTTTCCTCACCGATCAGTGGGGCAAGGCCTCATCATCGCCTTAAATACCCTTGGCCCGCAGTTTTTATACATGCAGAGGAAGATCGTCGTTCCAGACACATCGGCACTCATAAATGCAGTCGTCTCGCACCTCGTGGAGTCGGGGGAACTCGAGGGTGCGGAGATCATAGTCCATAATGCGAGCATGACCGAACTGGAGGTTCAGGCGAACAAGAAGAAGGACACCGGCTTCGTCGGGCTGGAAGAGGTGAAGCGCCTCCAAGCACTTGCAAAGGAGGGCAGGATCACCCTCAGATTCGAGGGAAGAAAGCCGACGCCCGAGGAGATCAGGTGGGGAAAGTTCGGCATGGTAGATTCTCTGATCCGTGAGCTGGCACTGGAGAAGAACGCACTCTTCATCACATCTGACCGTGTTCAGGCAGACGTGGCCGAGGCATACGGACTTGAAGTCAAGTACGTGGCACCGGTGGCGGTTCATGGTGATCCAGAGTTCGTGAGATTCTTTGACGGGAAGACAATGTCCGTGCATCTGCGGGCAAACGTCCCGCCCATGGCGAAGAAGGGCCTTCCGGGGCGGTTTAAACTTGTGAAGATTTCTGAAAAGCCAATGAGCGAGGAAGAGGTAAAGGCGATCGCGAAGGACATCGTGGAGCGTGCATCACGAGAGCCGAACGCATACATTGAGAGAGAGTACGAGGGCGCCACGGTGGTCCAGTATAAGAACTACCGCATCGTCATCGCCCACCCGCCGTTCTCCGATGCGTGGGAGATCACCATCGTAAAGCCACTTGTGAAGACGACGATAGACGATTACACGATTTCGGAGAAACTCCTCAAGCGACTGGAGGAGAAGGCGGAGGGCATCCTTGTTGCGGGTCCTCCGGGCTCCGGTAAGAGTACCTTCGTCCAGGCGCTGGCGGAATTCTATGCTAGCAAGGGGAAGATCGTCAAGACCATGGAGTCGCCGAGG
>CAYZOD010000031.1:0-8126 GCA_964480165.1 uncultured archaeon | reverse complement strand
GCAGGAAGGGTGTGCAGGCAGAGGACGTCAAGCTCGCTGCAAAGCAGCTCCTCGGGTGAGGATATCTTTCCCTCACTTATATTTTTGGAATTCTACGGCGTTTCTTCGGCTTCTGACCGCGCAGGTAGTAGACGAGGAGAGCAAGGGAGAGTATTCCCAGAACGAGAGAAGCGTAGGGCACAGAAGAACCTGATGCGCGCTCCGGTTTGTAAGATGCAGCCAAGGCCATCGCCAGCATGTAATCCCCTGTGTTAAGGGCGCGTTCGGCGAGGGAGCGCACGTCCGTTCCTGGAGGCACGGAAAAGACGAGGGCACGGGCACGTGAGATTACGTCGTTGTAGATGCCATCAAGAACAGATCTATACGCCGCCAAAACTACAGAATCGTTCGTCTCGGAGATCCTATTATCCATCTCATCGAGAAACTCAGCGGAATACGGCAAAAGATAGGCAACATTAAGTTCCTCCGCGCGATTGAACAGAGATCTAAGTTCAGAAAGGCGTTTCGATATCGCATCTCTCGTTGAGTTAACGGTGTTTAGATCACTGATTATCTTTGTATTCTCCTGCCGATCTAAACTGCCAGACCCGCCTACGAATGAAAATGAACTTGTGAAACTGTCAGACGCGGTATTCAGCTCCAAATCCACACCCTCGATCTCGATAACATCCTCCGAGAAGGGATCAAGGTCAACGGAGCACACGCTCACGCTTCCGATGGACTTGCAGTTGCGCGGGGGTTTTGACCCGGAAACTGGAACGATAACATCGCCTTTGTATTCGTACTCGCTGACGTTACGGAGGGAAACAAGGGCTCGATCGCCAGACACCACGTAGTTGATCTCCACGGCAGGCACAGAGAGGATTGCCTCGCCAACACCGCCAAAGTAGATGTATTTTCCGTCATAAGACACGCTGTCACTCGCCGAAACAACATCGCCGGTGAAGGGATACTTCACAGGGAAGGGGATTGTGTTCCTGACCTTCAGATACCTGTAGCCCGTGGATGCACCCCAGTCCTCCACGTCGAGATTGACGGGCATCGTTTCCGCGTCAACAAGAACAGTACCACTGCCACGGAGGTGAACCGTCCGTCCGTCTGCGGAGAGGGAGATCCAAAGTCCGTTGGACTCGACAACGCGGTAAGCAAGGATCTGGAAGGGGAGATCATAACTGACGAGGAGGTCTGCACCTCCCGCGTCCAGAACGAACCGTAGTTTCACGGATGAGACGTTCTCCGCATCCAAATATCCCTCCACGAAGAGATCCGGCCGAAGAACCTTCGCCGCCTCCTTGCGCAGTTTAATGTAGATCTTCGTTTCCTTGGACAGCGCCTTCGCAAGGTCCGACTCACAGAGGAAGTCCGTGGGATTTGAAAGATGTTCAGCCCGTGCGGCGGGATCGTCGTGTATTGCAAGGAGCGATTCCACAGACCTCCGCAGCGATAAATACTGGGCGTAAAGATCGGAAGAAAGAATTTCGGAGCGTCTGCGATCTCTATACCTGAGGCAGCAGTCGATACGGTCGCTCAATTCCCCAAAAACGCACGGATAGTCCGCAGGGATGGCAGAACCACATGAGATGCTCGACTCGCAGGAGGCAAGGATTGCCTCGTCACGCATGTAGTTCTTATCCATTGCCATGAGTTGAAGTGCCTGAACACAGAGGGACACGTCAGGATTCTGCTTCAGGGCTGCAGCGTAACCGGGAAGGCGCTCTTTAACGTACCGCGAGTATGGACGGTATTTGGAGACGGCGGATGCGCAGGATTGGGCAAGGAACTCCGTCTCGGACAGATATCTTTCAATATCTGCCTTTACTCGGAGAAGGTCGTTCATTGCTCGCTCTGCGTTCCAGTACGCGACGAAGTAGTTATCCTCCCTCCGCAGGTACGCATGGACGTTTCCCTCAATTATCCTTCGAAGTCCCTCAGCGCGTACTCTCGCCTCTGACGGCGTAGAGGAAGGCATTTCGGCAAGGGAAGATTCACGAACACCAGCGGCGGGGAGAAGCGCAAGCATATCGGGGGACAGGTTAGAAGAGTAACGTTCAAGATCACAGGAAAGGGCAACAATGTCCTCATATGTGCTCCTAGAATCTTTCAGCATATTCCGCGCCGATTGGTCATACGCCTTCACGGTGCGCGCATACTCCTCCAGAAATCGGACAGCATAAACGTATACCGAGTCACTCGTTCCTACTGCTGCGTTTACCACTTCACCAGGATCGACCTTGTTGAAGAGAACCTCAGTGGTTGCAGAGGCGCCCACAAGGATTTCTCTGGCAAACCTCGGCGCGTATACCTTTCCAAACTTGCCCACGTAGATAAGAGCCCTCGGAACCTCAACGCCCGCCGCGGTGAAAAGCGTTATCACCTTGGGATGTGTTTCCCTGTAGCGAGAGATGGCCTTGCCAAGGCCCGTCGAAGGAGTGTTCCCCTCGTAGGCACGAACCGCATCGACAGCCGTGGCGTAGATCGAGCGCGCATCTGAATAGGGGACATGCGTAACACCGCCGCGGTGCATCTCGTCCGCTATCGTTCCAGCATGGCCAACAAGTTTTGAAACGGAGTCATTGGCGTAATGGAGAACATTCGCGGCGTCAGGGGCGGTCTTCGATACAGCAGAGGAAACCATGTCGGGAAGCAGGGACGCGTTGAACTCTCCGTTGCACATCTCCCTTACCGCATCGTAGAGTTTCAGTGCACGGTTCGCATAGTACCAGGAACGGCCGACAACGTTTGCATACCACGGTGCGTCGTTGAGAACGCCCGTCGCCTTGGTGCAGGAAGAGATGGAAGAACAGGCTGGTACGTCAAAGGAAACGAGGTTGCCCATGTAACAGGAGTAGAAGTGAAGAACCGCGGAACCGAAGAGCAAAAGCGCCGCGACACTCACTGGAGGAAGAGCAAACCCCTTGCCCACAATAAATTACGCCTTCCGCAGTTTATATACACAATAGTTTTCGATCACCCTCCAATCCCTGAACCAGAATCTGCCGTAGAAACGCTCACCCGCAAGGAGAAGCGGGAACCAGTATCGGTCGTCCAGCCACATCCGATCGTATGGAATCTCGTCAATTCCGAACCAGTGCGGTTCCGCCTCGTCGCTCTCGCAGAGTTCCCCTTCGTAGGAGTCCGTGACGAAAACGTGAACTACCATCTCAAGGCGGCCGTTGTTGTAGAACTCCAGTGCGCCCCTCCAATCAAGGGGGCCCGGAGTTGCGCAGAGTTCTTCCTGAAACTCACGGATCGCTGCATCCTCAAGGGTTTCACCATCTCGGACCTTGCCGCCGGCACCGTTGAAGTATCCCTCGCCGAAGCCGCGCTTCTTACGTATGAGGAGAATTTTACCGCCTTGGAGAACGTAAACAAGGGTATAGACCTTTGGCTGCTGGAACTGCTCCATAAGGGAAAGTGAAGGAAAGGGGATTTAACGTATGTAGTCCGTGGGCTCGGGTGGTTTCGGTTCCTCCTTGGGTGGCGTGACCATCTTGCGCAGGAGCGCCTCAAAGCCCTCCGCGGCGTTCTCAAGATCCGAGAGATCCAGTTCGTTGTCCAGATACGAGAGGACCATCTTCGTCACCGCGAGGGCCGCGCCGGGATCTCCGTGCATCGTTAACTGCGCGGACGTCTCACCCATGAGGCAGGCGCCGCGGAACCCCTCCAACTTCCCCAAACCGAGGAGCATACCCGCGAGCCCCGTGATGGCACCGCCCTTATCCACCTTTGCCCCCAGTTCGACGAAACGCTTGACGATGTCCTCGTCCGTTGCCGCAACGACAACTCCTGGCTTCTCCATCAGGCGCTGGGTACCTCTATCGATTCCAGCAAGCGTGTATATCTCCTCAACGCCCAACTGCTTCGCAAGATCAAGTATCTCCGCCGTGTAGTCGTAGAACTCGGAGGGGGAGGATCCCACGGGCTGGGAATCGCCCGTCAGGAGGAAAAACGGATTTTTAGCGTCAACGTAGTAGAGCTGGTTCCGAATCAAGCGGAGAACACCGTTCTCCTCTATGACCACCTGCTGGGGGAAGTACTCGGAGAATATATCAGCCACAAGGACGGGCTTGGCCTTGTTTATGATGTATGCGGCGGCAACGTGTCCGACCCGTCCTATACCGGGTAGACCGGTGATGAGATACTTCGCCCGTTTCGTCTCGTCGCGAAAGACCACGCGCATGTAGAAATAGGGAATCACGGGTTTAAATCAGGCCCCACTGGAGTTTTGCCCTTCGGCGGTACTCCCCCCACTTATCCTCGGGAGAAAAACGGGGAGGGTGGGCAGAAACCGTCTTCTCCCCGCAGACAGGACAGATCTCCTTGAGCGTATATCGCCCGCACTTCGGGCATTTGCGCAGACGCAGCCTCATGCCTCAACACGCTCCCAGGACGCCGACCCGCCGTGCTTCTGGACAAAGTTCTCGAGATCCTCACAGACGGAGGCGAGAAGCTTCTCCGCGCTCTTGTAGTCAGTAGTCGTTACCTCAATAGCGTAGGTCGGGGCGCCCACGTAGTATATTTTCGCCTCCGCGTGCTCCTGACTGAGGATCTTCTCCTTGGCGCGGAGGAGTGCCTCACGAATGATCTTAGCACCAAAGGGCCCAGGAACGCGTATATCGACGTTCGCCCTGACAGTCTTTCTCGGAATCTCAATGCTCTTCTGGGCGATGGCTATGATGGCTGCCTTCCAGTCCGCAGGCAGATCCACTTCGTCGAGAACATGCTTGCCAGTAAAAACAACCTCCTCGAAGGCCGTGAGTGCATCGCCGAAGACCTCTGCAAGTTTCTTCTCTATCTCCGGGATCTCCGACTCGGGGCGAGCGGCCATCTTGGCGGCTGCACGGAGCAGACCGCGGCCGCGCTTCTTCCTACGAAGTTCGTCGAGCTTTCTCTTCTCTATGGCGCCGGAGACACGCTTCAGGGACAGATCACACATCTTCTTGTGGTGGGAAACGTTCAGAACCTTCGCTACGCGCATCTGGCCTTCCTTGACGTGGTGGCGGATGTTCTTGACCCAGGACGTAGAAATCTCAGAGATGTGAATGAAACCACGGTAGCCGGGGTATTCTGGCAGCTCGACGAAGACACCGTAGGGCACGATGTCCTTTATGACCACGATGACGTAATCCCCGGCATTCGGTCCTTCCGCGCTCATGTTAACGTCTCCACCACTTTTCCTACTATCTTTGCCTTGCCGCCCGTGGGAATCGCGATCGTCTCACCACAGGTAAGGCATTTAACCGTCGTGGCGGCCTTGTTGAAGACTATCTGCTCGTTTCCGCAGTTGGGGCACTTCACCACGAGGAACTTAGACCTGGGCATTGGAATCCTCTTCATCTTGAATCACCTCTGCAAGATTTCTGACCAGCAGGATATCTGCGATCTCCTCTGGGAGTTCCGCGGTTTCCCCGGCAGCGTATGGGCCATAGGTCTTGAAGTCCGTGCCCACAAACTCCGGGACCGCCTTTAAGATCTTAACACGAACGGTCTTTAAACGCTTCTCTTCGAACCGCTCACCCGTCGGTTCCTCCTCCGCGGGCGCATCCACACCCTCCGCGAGGCCCACGTCCGCAAGGGCCCTGTCGCGGTAGCGGCGAACTGTATCCACAACGTCTCTGTACAAGTCCTTTTCCCAGCCCACGAGGTTCTCCGGCTCCCACGCCTCGTCAAACATGCTGGCAAGGGCAAGGGTGACGATCTTGCGCTGGCGGATGGAGATGATATCGTTTATGAGCTTCACGAGGTTAGCGAAGAGAACGAGGCGCTGAATATCCTGCTCACGCCAGGCACGCTCCACTTCCTTCTTCTCTTCGTCTATATACTTCTTCAGCAGGTCGTAGAAATCGGGCTCCACACGTGTCAGCCGTGTCTGCGACTGCTTCTCCAGTCGGTAGAGATTCCTCAACCGCGAGTAGTTAATCTCCAATGCGCAACCCCCTTGCTCAACAGGAATATACTAACATGAAGAGGTAACTCCACATTTATATCCTGAAACGGTCCCCAGGTCTCGCCGGCGAACTCGAACTCCGGCGCGTAATCCACGTGGATGTTCAGGTATGGGCGTTCGGGAAGGGCCACCGCATCCCTGTAAGGATCAAATGCATTCAGATTCTCCACGCGTTTTGCAAGAAGCCCCGTGCTGCCGTGTATGGAGTCAGGAACGCGTATGAGGCGGTGAATATCAACGGAGGTGTTCGTGTCGATCTCCTTCCCCATGAAGGGCGATAGCGTCTTCACGAGGGCCGAAACAGAGGCGAAGGCATCTTCTCCCCCCGTGTCTATGAAGGGCCAGACGCCGTTCTTTATCATCTCCACGATCTGGCCGCGATCTCGCATGATCCGCCTTGCAACGCCGGGATGCACGCCCATGCGCACCAGTTCGGCCGCATCGCTCACCCTCGAGAGGATATTTATAACATTCCTTGCGATTCGCCCCTTCCAGGCGGGATCTGAGGGTTTTGGGCCGCGGGGAGGAATCTTCGACACGTCAAAGAAGTATCTCACGTCTATGTTCTGTCCCGTCACGTATTCGACGATCTCTATCCTTGCCTCCTTATCAAGTTCACGCAGCGCAGGGGAGCGGACGTGTATGTGGTAGCCCCTGTTCCCCGAGAAGTTTATGGCGATCTCCTTCGGGGAGAGGCCGAAATCACTTATGAGGAAGTCCTTAACGAGGGTGTCCACCTCCTCCTTCAGTCGTTCCTCCCTCTCGGGATCAGGGAACATGATAACCTTCGTGGGATCGCCGCATTTTGGACAAACACCGACCCTGAACCCTCTCAGATCCGAAACGAGGCCCCTTGCGCCGCAGTGAGGACAGATCCAGACGTCATTCGGTGAAAACAGTCCGAGTTCGTCCGCATCGAACTCGAATATCATGTCGGCCCCGAGGAGGCCCTTCGCCTCCATGGGCGTCGCGTCAGGCCGCTCGAAATAGCCCACAGAGTAAGAGATGTATAACGGTGCCTCCTCCCGAAGGTATCGCCGAAACTCGCGCGGCGACACGAAGGACATGTGCCTCCTGACGATCTTCCGCCCGTAGTCGCCGACACCGAACTCTCTGCGCTCGAGATCTGGGGGCGGTGGAACGTCGTGCGCTCTGTAATACCGCCGGAACGCGTCCCTGAGTATCCTAGCAATGACTTCAGTCACCCGATCACCCCCAGATCGCGAAGCATCTTGACCAGGCCCGGATCAGTGGATTCAACCTTCTTCAAGCCCCAGGGACGGATCCCCTTTCTCTTGGCGAGAAGCGCTTCATCCTTCACCCAGGACGGAGGGATCTTGGCACCGCCCTGCCGGGAAAGCCACTCATTAAGAACGGAAACTGCCTCCTCCGGCGTTAGGCCCTTGACATTGACGAGGTAAGGTGCCAGCCAGAAGAAGATTATTCTTTTCCTCCCGTCTGGAATGCCGGACGCGGAGAGGATTACCTCAATAAACGCATAGCCCTTCGACTTCGCCGGGGAGGAACGCCGAACGGGAACCGCCCTTCTCGCGTAGTCCGTGTAACTCTTGGGTATCTTCGATGGATCCAGGGGAAGACCCTTCACGGCAAGGGTGTACGCTATGTCCCCCGCGAAGAGTTTTGCGCGCTCCGGATCGAGGTGCACGATTCCATTGGAGAGATCCACGTAGTAGAGTTTCGTCTCGGGATAGACATGGCGGTATTTCATGTATTCGGAGAGCGGGACTGCAGAAGGATCGATTCCGAGTTCCACGAAAAGCTCTGCAGGATCATAGCGGCGCGCACGCTCCGCGTAGAACTTCCCTAGGAGATCATAGTAGTAATCGCTGTCCAGAATGGATGCAAACATGCGGAAGACGATGAAGTGCAGGAGCTCCGTCCGCTCGTCAAGGATAGGCATGTCGAATCGCTTCATGAGGATCTGACGGAATCTATCGGAGGCGGTGGACAGCGCGGTGTCATCAAGGGTAGTAGGATCGATACCGAGACGCTCCGCCCTCCTCGCCGCAGATGGAAGGAATGGATACCTGGCGTAGAAAGACACCACGGTATAATGGTGAAGGAACGCTACAAAAAGGGAAAAGGTTCGGAATGCAAACCGTTAGAGGATCATGTGGGCAAGGTAGAAGCGCAGGGAGATATCGCCTATCTTGTAGGA
>CAYZOD010000030.1:0-8162 GCA_964480165.1 uncultured archaeon | reverse complement strand
TTCTGTATCTGGACGATCTGGACCCCTGCGGAATAAGACGCTAGAGTGGAAGAAGTTGATCTGCCCGGAGTACGTTGGAATCAAGGTCGAGTGGTTGTGCGGTGCGAAATACGATCGGTTCCGGATAGAGAACTACGATCAGTGGTTCCTGATAGAAAATGAGCTAATCCCGCCAGAACTGGAGGAAGAGATGCGGTTCCTGTCGGCGGAGATGATCGTGGAACTGGAGGAAGTGGTCAGCGCCGCGCCTGAGAGAATCGTGAGTGCAGTAAAAGAAGCGGTCACAGGATCGTTTAAATGAGCGAGGCAAAAATAATACATGGCGCTGAGAATCGTGTGGAAGGACTTCGACCCGAGGGTTCAGAGGATTCATCTCGTTTACGGCACGATCGGGCCCATTCTCAACAGGTATGAGGGAAGGGACCAGGTAACGCATCTCTACACGCTTTATCCCGAGACGGTGTGGACCATCATCACGAAGGGGTTCGATCCGCTCATATCCATAGTAAATAAGATTGCTAGAGGCGAGGAAAACTTCACAGAGGATGAAGAAAGGATCCTGAAGGATCTAGAAGTGATACACATACCACACGATGCGTACGAAGTGATGACTGAAATCAGAAGAAGCGTGAAGGAAGAGTGGGCGAAGGTGGATAGAACCTTTGACGAAATCGTCGAGAAGGTAACCGGTCGGCCGCCCAGCGGAGAGGTTTTCATCTTCCCGGCGTTCACGTTCAAAGACTGGGACGGATCTGCATATCCACCGGACGTCATGGTTCTAGCGGCCGAACCAAGAAAGGGCAAGGTGGGAATCACACCGGTCGTCCATGAGATCCTCCATCTCGTTCTGGAAAGGGATGAAAGGTGGAGAAAGATCTTGAAGAGGGTCTCAGAAAGGTGGGACATCCCAGCGGAAGAGGCATTCGTTCAGACGATAACGAACCTCGTTCTCTGGCGGGCGGGGATCGCGGAGGAGATGTTCGAGCAGTATTACGATCCGGACTGGGAGGAGATGAAGGCGTTGGAGGATAAGATGAGGGAGATCGTGAGGGAGTGGTGGCTGAACGGCGGTGATCTGAGGAGAATGCTGGAGGGGAGGCTGGGGAGATGAAATCAAAGTTTGTCTTCCATGGATACCACCCGATCATCTCCCGTCTCCATATATTCGACCACACGTTCGGCCCAACAATCTCAGGCTATCCTGCAGACAGCTACGCAAAATGGGCCCTGTCCCTAGCACTACCGGACGCGTTTTGGGAAATGGCAAGAAGCGAAAATGATCTTGCGGAAACAATCGGAGCGATAGCAAATGGAAAGAATCTGTCAGAAAAGCAATGGGAGGTCGTGCTACTAGCGGCGAGCATCAAAATACCTGACTGGGCGAAAAAACGGCTAAATACATATGCAAAAGTATATCGGAGGGCGTGGAAGAAAATACAGCCAGCATATGACGAAGTCGTGGGACGGTGGAACGAACGATTACTCAGAAAACCAATACGAATATATACGTCCTTTGAGCCCAGCAAGGGAAGTTATGGGGGAACGGCATATCCAGGAGATGTGTTCGTCCTGGGTGTGCCCATTGTAGGAAAAGTAAACGTAAACGAAGCGATGCGCATACTGATTCACGAAAGTATACATATCATGCACCACAGAGACAAGGCGCTAGACAAAACACTGGATAAAATATCCAAAAGAACAGATCTGCCAGTGCATGAGGCATTCACAGAGACAATGACTAACCTAATCGCGTGGCGAGCAGGGTTACAGAGCAAAGTGTTTGAAAGATATTACAACGAGCGGTGGGAAAAGCTCGTAAGAATAGAAGATAAGATGCGAGATGCCGTTAAAAACTGGTGGGAAAGCGACGAGAATCTTAGGAAGAGAATTATGAAGACGTTCGAAGTATAGCAAACCGCATTTACCACGGGCAAGCCCCGAGTACTACGCGATCCCTCAGAAGAGATGAATCCCCAGTTCGTTTAGCAGGTAGTTGTAGACGGCCAGCGTGAGCAGGAAGATAGCGAGAAAGGCAATGATCTGATATTTATCCTTGTGGAGGATGTACTTGGCGCGCTCGTGGTGATACACCACGTCGAGGAGTTCGTCGCCGAAGTATACGGAGAGGAACGTCCCGATGAAGGAGAGGAAGATGATCGACCAGTATGGGAAGGGTTGCGTAAGGATATGGTGAAAAACAGAGAGGATCAAAGTTCGCTCATAGATCTCTGGATGTGTTGCAAGGGTTACGATGTTCAGCGTTATGGCGATGGTCCAGACGAGCGCCTCCGACTGTATCATGCGAATACCAGTTAGAACACGAACGGGAAAGTCCAAAAGGAAGCCTGCATCGGCGATGGGCGTGCAGAGAACGAAGAAGGACCATGTGAGGAATGTGATCCAAAGTCCGTGGCCAACACCAAAGCGATAGGCAACGTATGCAAAGTATAGGAGAAAGACGGTAAGGACGAGCAGGAATCGAGTGAGTACCTCGCGCTTCGTCTCATGCTCCTGCAGATGTCTTCGGGAGATGTGCACGTATGGAAAAGGAAGTCCTGTTTAAAACAGAATCGTGCAGATTATCAAGTGGAACCAGAGATCATAGCAATCATAGGCGTGATGATCATACTTCTGGCGGTTGCCACGTTCCTCTACCTACCCGACGCGATGCAGGACATTGGCCGGCAGGCAAAAACACTCTATGAGGACTATGTCGACTGGCTCATCATCGTTGCCGCGAGTCTGGTTGCGCTCATAATCACGAGCACGGTCTGGGGGTTCTACTTCGCGGAGGGGGATCCGAGGGACGCATACATCGCGGCGGCTGTGTTCATATACCTTGTGAAGATGGCGCTAACCCTCTTGGATACCATAGTAGGAGAGGAAAAATTCCTCCTTAAAACCATGGCCCACATCATGGATCTCGCGATACTGGTGCTGCTCTTCATGGGTGTTGCACGTCGTTAATCAGTGAAGAAGCCTGACGAAATAACGAAATCAGGAGATAGAAGGATTTTTTTAGCTCCCGCTCCGCGCGGGCAACCTTATTTCGTAGAGACCCACGGATAGATATACACACGTCAGATTTAAATACTGCCGAGTGGTTCTATAAGCGAGGACCATGGTCCAGGCGCTGAAGGAATACTACGAGGAAAAGCGGCGAGATAAGCAGAGAATACGCCTGGATATAGGTCCGCGCATAAAAGAATCTGACGTTTACAGCATCATTGGAGACGTCGACAGAGAGCACGTTTTTATAATCGAGGCGGACGATGCACGAGAGGACATTCTCCGGCTACGAATTGGTGGGACATTCGTTCCTATCAACAGGTACTCAAACGTAGTTTTTATAGCCAAAGAAGCGGCGCTGAAGGTAATGGAGATTATGGGGGATGCAACACCCGAGAAAATAGCCTTCGTTATAGGGGAAGACGTCGTCGAAGGAATATCTGGCGTTGTGGTGAGGTTCGATACGGGAACGCTGAAGATATCGGAGGAGACAATGAAGGAGCTGAGGGGCTTTGACCTTCGAGTGATCGACCGCATACTCACCATAGCAGAGGAGATACGAGACGAGGGAAGAGAAGGCAAGAAGGTGGGAACACTCTTTGTTGTGGGGAATCCCGAAGAGCTTGCACCGTACACGCGCCAGCTGATTTTAAACCCATTCAAGGGTTATCTGCCAGAGGAGAGGAACATCCTGTCAGAAGAACTCAAGGAGACGGTAAAAGAGTTCGCGCAACTGGACGGGGCGTTCATCGTGTCGAAGGACGGGATTATCGTGTCTGCGGGGACGTACATCGATGTAGACACGTCGGATGTGCGAAGGTATCAGGGCTGGGGGACGCGACACCTTGCCGCAGCCGCGATCACTGCCAAGACCGACTCGGTGGCGATACTCGTTTCTTCATCCGGCGGGAAGATAAAGGTATTCAGAAAAGGGAGGATTGTGCTGAGAAGGTAGTTAAACCGCTGCCCAAAAACCCTTGTTACGCCGAGAAGCCAGAACCGCGTGAGGTGGCCAACCCGCCCCCAGATTTATATATTCACACCATATTTTCTCTGCATGGTTATGGATAGAGTACTCATCGCAGGTATTATGGGAACGATCCTCCTATCTGTCTTCGCCGCCGCCTTTGCAGACGCGTCGAAAATCTCCGAAGAAAAAGTCCTGATCATGAGAAAGAACACAGAAATGAACACCATTGAGATAAATGTGGACATTGACGTCAATACGATAGATGCAAACAAGGAACCGAGATATCAGCCAGTCAGCGAAGAACATGTGATGAATGCAGTGGAGAGCAACAAGGGAGATATGGAGAGTATCAAGGAATCTGAGAACAATGTAATGAAAAAGGCCAAGAATACCGAGCAGAAAGTAGTAAAAATGGTGAAGAAAACGGAAAGCAAGATAATCGATGCCGCAAAGACGGAGGAAAAGAAGGGAGAACACGTTGAGTATAAGAGGTCCGGCATGGTCGCCATCCCCGTTCCAGCAATTGTCGAAGGGATGGGAGAGAAAAAGGTGGATATAAATGGCGTTAAGGTTGGGATCGCATGCGAAGACGGTGTCTGCATCGTAAAGATGCCCAAGAGCACTGCAAAGACTGTAAAGATTCAGACAATGATCGCATTTCTGCAAAATGCAGTTCAAGCAAAGGTAAAGGTCAAAACAATGAGCATCCTCGATAGGAATGGTTTCGTTGTGGCAAAGGCTGTCGCTGTTGAGGGGAACAGAACAAAGGTAATGTATGCTACTGCGGACCAGGGTACCTTCGCAGTAATAGCAGATATCCCGAAATACGTGTTACCAAACGCGGAGGGCATTGAGGGCAACATAGTAATTCTGAAGGCAGATCCCGTACTTAAGATCTACCTGAGATCTGAAAAGAATAGAATTGGCATTGCAGGATATTCGATAGAGGGAGATGTGAATGTTATCTCAAAGGATCGTGTGGTGTTTGCAATATGTGCTGTGAGAATTAGTGATGCAACGATAAGAGAAAGCGGTGACAAGTACTCGTTAAAGTTCAAAGTTCGCGATAACATGCTTCCCGTGTACGTTCCGAATGTGCGTGTCACTCTTCCTGGAAAAACAATTATTCCCCAATACGACGATGACACAAAAACATATAGTGCCCTGTTAGATAGTGCAAACCATGTCAAAATCATAGCAAACATAGATGGGTGCGGCGAGATTGTATATTATATTCCTCCGCCGCGAGACCATGAAGGCAGCACGGTAACAGTTATGGCGATAGCCATTCTCGCGTTCACGGCGGTCGGGTGGTTGCTGTGGAAATCAAAAAGCGAGTAATCACAATGGCTGTAGTGCTCCTTGCAACTACAGCTGGATGGGCATACGCTTTGCCCAAAGGGAGCGAAGAAATCATAAACGATGCACAAGAAGTTTTAAGATCGGTAAACGTCGTGAAACTCATCGGGATCAATGTAGAAAAAGCAGATCTCTGCCAAATACATTCTACAATAAAAGGGTTTACAGGAAAGGACAAGATTCCAGCGGGCATGCTCTCCCTTGAAGAAGCCGCACACGTGGTGAGAGGGCTCCTAAATACCACCAAAAACATAAATGTTGCCGTTGTCATATACACATCTCCGGATAAAATTGCAGATACGAAGGAAAAAATGGGGCGGATTATAACACAGCTACAAAGCGAAGGACGCCACATCATGCAAATATCAACGAATCACGCGGCAACATATCTGATCGAAACGGTGCAAGGCAAGGGACTCGTAATAATCGCGGATAAAACAAATGAAGGCAAAGGATTTCTGGCATCTATACTGGGAGTATCATCTGCGGACAAAGCACAGGGTGGGGAAGGCATATCAGAGACGGGTGGCAGGGGGAATGCCCATGAGATTCCTCCCCCAGAGGATAGCACCCACGAACAAGACGTTCTACCCAAAACAGGCCTCGACATGGTTCCTGCAGATGTCCCCAAAGAAGAGTATTTTGCCATTCCAGTGCCCGCGCCGGGAAAATACGTATTCCTCGGATCTGAATACACTGCACAGTGCGAGGATAATTTTTGCGTTGTATTCATCCCAAAAAACCTCGTCAATCATAATACCCACCTTTGTATACGCGAAAACCGGATCACGTTCTGCCCCAATGGTACAATCACACTTATGGACCTAGGCGTTGCAAGCCTCAGTAAAACAGTACGAAAGAGTGGCAACAAAAAAACAACAACATATGTGGGGAAGGGGTATTATCCCGTTGCAATACGCGTAAAGATACCAAAAATCGACGGAAAACCACCAAAGATCGTGGCAAACGCGATATACATAGAAACAGATCCGGTATTGAAAATATTTCTTAAAACATACAATGGAAACGTGGCAGTAAGCCAAATCACAACAGAATCAACAAGCAAAGTAATAGAGGATAAAATAAGCTTTGAATCATGCACTTTGAACATAGCACACGTAGTAACAGCTGTAGAAGATAGGAACGGCAACACAGTTCTCGTAAGTTTCCAAGTAGTAGAAAACGACATGCCCGTATACGTGCCCACAGTGGATGTAACGATCGCTGGAAAGAAAATTACACCCCAATATGACCCCGTGCTCAAGACATACGTTGCCAGAACAACAGTTCCGAAAGGAACGGTGAGAATACATATATCCGCTAGAGCGGAGGGTTGCAGTACTATTAGTTATGCCCAAACGGTCCCCGTGGGCATGCAAACGTGGGATACGCTGGTTAAACAAATATTACTGATAATTGCACTTTCAGCGATCGCAATTACAGTGCTACGGATAGCGTATCACTAAACCCCATAGACCTTACCGTAATGTCCTTTAACGTAACCTACGAAACGCTCCACGGCAATATCCTCTCCGGTAGCCCTTCGAATCAGCACCTTTGGAGGATAGACACTGCCAAATCTGTGGATTTTCTCCTTTAGCCACTCACGGATGGGGGCAAAGTTCTTCATGCGTATGAGCTCCTCGATGGGGCCAAGATCTTTCTCCATGGCGTGGCGGATCTGTGCGGAGAGGACGGTGCCTATTGCGTACGTCGGGAAGTAGCCCACCGCACCGAGTGCCCAGTGGATATCTTGCAGGACACCGTGGGCATCGTCGGGAGGAGCAGCGCCCAAATATTCCTCCATCTTCTCGTTCCAGACGGCCGGCAGTTCAGAGACGAATACATTCCCATCGATAAGCGCAACCTCTAGTTCGTAACGGAGTGCTATATGAAGGATGTAAGATATCTCGTCAGCTTCCACCCTGATGAGCTCTGGACGGACCATGTTGAAGTATCTGTATACCTCCTCTGGGCCGTAAGCACGCAAAGAAGGCATAGCAAACTGGAACGCCTCGAAGAACGTCTCGACAAATGCCCAAGATCTTCCGATGTGGTTCTCCCAGAAGCGCGACTGGGATTCGTGAACACCAAGGGATACGCCACCGGAAACGGGCGTGCAGCAGAGCGCTGGGTCCTGCTGGAGTTCGTACAACGCATGGCCCCACTCATGCACTGCTGCAAGAAGCGAGCGCCGGAAATCACGGCCATGGTACCACGTAGTTATTCGAACGTCCTGCGGACCACCCATATCGACCGTGAAGGGATGTGCGGAGACGTCCATGCGGAAACGGTTCCAGTCCGCACCGAACTCCGTGAGGATGAAACGGTTCAGCTGCTCCATAGAATCTCGAGCGTAGGTAATATCTTCAAGCTCATGATGATCGAAGTATTCAGACGAGTTAACGATTTTCTTCAGAAGATCAGAAACCACGGGAACAAGGTCTGAGAAGAATCGATCCAGATCTGCCTTCGTAATGCCCTCTTCGTAGAGATCAGCCAGGGCATCGTATGGGTGTTTATCATACCCCAAATACTCTGCCTTTCTGCGCTGGAAATCAAAGATCCTTTCGAGATCCTCACGGAAGATCGAAAAATCGGACTTCGCCTTTGCTTCCTCCCAGGAACGCTTTGCCCGCTCGATGAGTCGTTCTTCCTCCGCCACGAACTCAGGGGGAAGGGACTCATAGTAGTGGATGCTTCGCTCAAGAACACGCACAACGCCACGCTCGTAATCATTCAAATCTTCCTGCTTCGCATGCTGAACGAGGGATACAAACTCAGGATCCGTTATGAACTTCTGTTTAAGTGTGGCGATTTCTGC
>CAYZOD010000029.1:0-8231 GCA_964480165.1 uncultured archaeon | reverse complement strand
CCCTCCCCCACCATCTGAACCGTGAATGTCTTCTGGACCTCTGTGGTGTTGTCCATGGTTACGTCGATGCAGAACCGCCCGCTCACGATGTACAGCGCCTGCGCTTCAATCTTTATCCCGTCGTATTCGCCGGACACGTGCACATCTTTTATGCTATCATACACAGTGTCCAGGATCTTCGTGAGGTTCCTCACCGTCGCCTCAAGGTATGCTACTCTGCTCTCTAGCTCCTGGTTCTTGCTTATCTGGACCTCCAGGGCCTTCTTGGTGAGTTCGTACTTCGTCTCAACTGCATTTATTCTGTCTGCCGCGTTTGACTCTGCTACGGAGTAGCCCAGAGCGTAGAATACGGGGGCTGCTATGAGCAGCCCGATGACGACGTATGCTATCGGCTGGCGGAATTTACTGGCCTCCACCCTGCTCTTCCTCCGGTGGTATTTCTCCAACGGGTATCTCGATGGTTCTTACGTCTCCGTCGGGGGTCTTGTAGATTATTGTGATCGTTCCCACCGCTTCCTTCGCGTCGGCCAGCTGTTGGAGCCAGTCCAGCTGGCTTTTCTTCATGACGGTGATCATCCCCTTGAATATCGCATCCACGGGCTCGAACCCGGCGCCCTTGAGCATCTCCAACGTCTTGATTACCTCTTCGCTTGCCTTCATATTCATCCCCAAATAAATTACGCGTCTTTCCCTTAAAACTTTCCACTCATGGAACTTCGTGAATGGCTTCTTCCGGCTAGCAAGGCGGTTGGCGGATGTCCTGCGTGCCTGGGACGACGTAGTGGTTGTCGGACACTACGATGCAGACGGTATAACGTCAACGGCCATCCTCCTCTCCGCGCTGGAGGAAGTAGGTAAGGAGGCGCGCTTCGTAAACGTCAAGCAGCTCTACTCTGACGAGATAGAGCGAATAGCGGATATGGGCGAATACTTCATATTCGCGGATCTCGGTGTCGGACAACTTCCTCTTCTCCGCGAACGCCTCGAGAAGCCCTTCATGATACTGGACCATCATCAGATCCCGCCGGGAGAGGATCATCCCCTTCTCCTTCATCCCCACCTCTTCGGCATGGACGGGGCGCACGAGATAAGCGGTGCTGGCGTGTCATATGCTCTCTACCGCGCGCTTACAGGCAAGAAGGACATGGCTCACATCGCCGTGGTTGGTGCGGTGGGGGATATACAACTAATTGGGAACCAGCTGGTGGGATTTAACAGAGAGGTCATTCTCCGCGATGCCATCGCCTCTGGAAAACTCTTTGCGTATAGGGACCTCGCGCTATATGGCCGTGCATCCCGTCCCCTACCCTACATGTTCCTCTACTCGTCGGATCCCATTCTTCCCGGCCTCACGGCAAACGAGGATGCGGTTTTCGATTTCCTCAGATCTGCGGGCATCGAGTACGTGCGCAACGGCGTGTGGATCCATTATGTCGATCTGAGCGAGGAGGAGAGGAGGCGCCTCTTCACGGAACTTGTTGTGTACTTAGCACGCGCCGGCTGGAGCGAAGAGCGAATCATGCGTCTCATAGGTGAGGTCTACGAGTTGAGTGAGGAGGAGAAGCATTCACCGCTCTTCGACGTTAGAGAGTATGCCACGCTCCTTAACGCCTGCGGGCGCCACGGTCAGCCGGAGATAGGAGTGCATGTTGCCCTTGGAGACCGAGACGAGTGGTATAGAAAGGCACTGCACCTCCTATCCGAGCACAGGGAGGCTCTACGTGCGGGGATCGAATGGGTGGAGCGCACGGGTCTTGAAGAACGCCCACATCTCTACTACTTCCACGCGAGGGACAACATCCCTGCATCCCTTGTTGGTATCGTCGCGGGCATGCTTTACGGCTCGGGCATCGTTCCGGCAGATCGGCCTATTGTGGGCTTCGCCTACGACGACGGCGATTACGTCAAGGTATCTGCCCGTGCCAGCGGTACCCTTGTTCGTAAGGGTGTGGATCTCTCCGTGGCGGTTCGAAGGGCTGCTGAAGCAGTGGGTGGAGAGGCAGGCGGCCACAAACCAGCTGCCGGCGCGAGAATAAGAAGGGGAGAAGAGGAGGATTTCCTGCGTGTTCTGGACGAGGAGATAGGGAAGCAGATCACTTGACCCGCTCCAGCCCGTATTCTTCCGCAATTTCCTCCACGATTTCCCGAATCTCCTCCGTAACGCCGTGGATCGCATAGTACTTCGGTCTCGGAACTGTTCTCTCAACCGCCTGGCGGAGCATGTACTCGTCGGCGAAGGGGAAGGCGTACTTTGGCAGCATGTGGCCGAAGGCCACCCCCTTCTTCAGTGCTATCTTCGTGAATCTCGGCGCGTAGTGGCCCCCACCAACGCCGATGGCCGTCGGTGCGTCGGCGGGGGTGAGCGCAGCGATGATCGCCTCCCCTATGATCTCCGCCGCGTCCTCGCGGACCCACTGCTCCTCCGTGCTTCCTATCTCGACGAACATGATGGGTGTATTCAGTGTCGGGCCGTGGTGCGTGACCTCGTAGGATACGGAAAAGCCCTCCAGTGGGTGTTCGGATATGTATTTCAACGCCGAGAGCATGTGCTGTGCAGGGGCGAGGGACAGCGTTCTGCTCTGCCCTCCGTAGAGTGCGTCGCCCCAGTTTCCTGTTGTGTGCACGGTTAGGCAGGGAATCCCAGACTCCGCAGAGTGGCGCGACGCAACGATGTAGAGATCCGAGGGATATTTTTCTTCCAGCCAATCGGCGTATATGTGCTCCGAATCGATTATAATGAGGTCTGCATTTCCGTATCTGAACACGTGGTAGTTGCCAAAGGTCTTCTCCGTCTTCTCGAAGTAGTTCTCCGTCAGATGCTCACCGATCTTCACGGATGCGGGGTCCCTCTTTGATACGACGATGGTGGGCATGTAGGGTAGTTATACCAAAACGCTTTGAAAGGGAACCGCCATCTCATTACATGCACGTGCCGCGCATCGTCAAGATACTCATCGTTGCCGTTATCCTCTTTGCCGCGTGGCAGTTCCTTCGTTCTGGACATACTATAATACCCACGCCATCTGCCCCTGAGAACAAAGAAACGGGTGTGCGCCCCACCGCTCCCCTCGAGGTCTTCGCCGACAGTGTTATCCATCAGATCTACCCGAACGCCACCCTGATCATGCACCACGGCTCCCCCGTCGGCGATAAGATCGCATATTTTATGTACTACCGCCCAATGCCATCTTCCCCCGATGCAATAATCTCGTACCTTCGATCCTCCGGTGCCGAGATCCAGAGGAGCGTTTCCGGACAGAACTGGTATGTCTCGGCAATTCTGAGCAAGGACGGATCACCAGTGACTATGGACTTCTACCCTGACTACGAGAAAAATGCCCTCGTGGTCATGGTGCGTTGATCATACTCCCTTATACATCTTCTTCCTATGGGCTATGTACAGGACGTATATTGTATTGCTCTCAATCTTCACGATAATCCTGTAGTCTCCGGCTCGAAGCCTGTACCACTCCGTCCCGATGAGTCGGCGCACGTACCGCCACGGGTTGATCTTTGATCTCTGTAAAAGCCGATAACGTGCCTTCTCACGTCGGGTGGAAGGTTTTTAAGGTCATGGGCCGCGGTTTTCGTGAAAATAATCTTCACTCCTCTTCACCCATCTCCCGGAGGAGTTTTGCCATGTCCACCGTTTCTCCTCTCTCGATTTTCCTCTCTGCGTTCTCCAGGCTCCTCCTGAACTCTGGATTCAGTTCTAGGTGGTCCTCTATGAGGTCGAGAATGACGTCTTCGTATGACTCGGAGCGGGAGATCTTCATGCTATCCAGGAGTTCCTTCACGCTGCGCGACACCTTTATTGTGGTATACATAGGTATAATTTGGTAGATCGTTGTATATATTCCTTATCCCCAGAACATCTTCGTGCGGTAGTAGTTCCTCTCCGCGTCCAGCAGGGCCCTCCAGAACTCCTCCTCGTTGTATGGGACCCTCAAGATTCTGGCGGCGGTCTGAGATCCGATTCCCGTCACTGCCATGGCTATCACTGCCTTCTTTCCGAAGGACTTGACGAGTTCGGCGCTCCGTATGAGTTCCGTCATCTTTCTCTCCTCTGATTTATTGAGACGCTTCTTCTTGAGGAGTTCCCGTGCCTTCTCGACGTCATAGACCACAGCCATGAGCGGGGACCCACATCTCGGGCATTTTGGATGCTCTGGAACGTCCTTCACAGTGTAGACGTGCTCCGCACCACAGGAGATGCACATGAGGGTTAGCTTCTTCTCTAAGACGCGGTTCTTGAAGAGTTCGAGGATCGTGTGCTCCGGCGTGTCGGGGTTGACCAGTTCTGGTACCTGGAGTGCCTTTGAGAGTTCCATCTTTCCCAGTCGCCCGATGCCCTTCCTTCGGACGATCCTCCTTCTCCCCGCACGTATCTCATCTAGGAGATCCCTCACCGCCTCGACGTCCAGTTTCTCCGCGTAGAGTTCCTTGAGTGTTTCCTTGTAGACGGGGGAGTCGATGAGTGCATCCACGAGGCGCCTTACGTTTATTCTGTCCAGTTTTGCGTTCTTGGAAATGAGACCGAAGCGCTTCGCCACGTGTATGAACCGCCATTTGAACATGTTCGTCTTCGTTATGTGGTTCTCCAGTATGAGGTCGAGCACCTCTGGATCTACAGTTCTCAGTATCTTCTCAACCTCTCCCGCGTCGAAGCCCGGCGTCGGGAACTCGAGGACTATGGCGTAGGGCGAGGAGAATACGCGGATGGGAATGCCGTGGCGCCGGGATATTTCTGCTGCCAGGAGGCGGGAGAGCGTTGTATTTCCCCTCGAACCGAGGGGCACGTGTATAACGATGTACTCCTCGCTCTGCTCTATGACTATCTCGTTCTCGGCGGGAGCGTCGGAAAACGCCTCGCGCACCCTGTCAATATCCCTTATCTCCGTTACTTCGCCTGTGGTCTCCATGTCCCTCGCTATCCTCCTTCTTTCTCTCCACACCTCCTCTGCCACGCTTCTGTGGACGGGGATCATCTCGCCTATCCACGCAGGGATCGCACCGACCAGGCTCTCCGACGGTTCGGCGTATACCTTCTTGTCCTCTATGGAAACGACCCTCCACGGCCGCCCCTTCACCACGAAAACCGTTCCATTCTCCAGGTAGGAGGAGACGAAGTCCTCGTCCAGCGATGCCACCCGCTTCCCTGATACTGTGTCCACAACGGTGAATCTCTCCTGATCCGGTATCATGCTGAGGTTGTAGTAGTAATAGCGCCAACTGTCCCTGGATTTCGTGATCCGATCCCCACGTATGCGTAGGAAGCGTTCTGACTCTAGTTGTTTGACAACTTCCCAGAACTCCTCCTCTGTTAGCGTCTCGTAGGGCTGTGCGCGCGTGACGATCTCGTATGCTTCGCGTATGTTTATCTCGCCCCAGTCCATGAGGATTCCGACTATCTGGTGCGCGAGAACGTCGTAGGGTTTTTCTTCCTGTTCGATGGGTTCCAAATGTCTCTGCTGGGCGAGTTTCGCTATGACCGCAGCCTCAACGAAGTCGTTCTCGTCCAGGGCTATGACGTAGCCGATGGACGGGCGATCCCATCTATGGCCCGATCTCCCCACCCTCTGGATCAGGCGGGCAACCTGTCGTGGAGAGCCGTACTGGACGACCGCATCCACCTCCCCCACGTCTATGCCCAGTTCCATGCTGCTCGTTGCTATGAGGTGCTTTATCTCGCCGGATCTGAAGGTCTTCTCAACGGAGAGGCGCACGTCTTTTGACAGGGAAGAATGGTGCACGTCCGTCTTGTCGTGGAACGCCGAGAAGTAGAGGGAGAGTTGTTCGGCCATGTTCCGCGTGTTGACGAAGGTGATCACCTGTTTGTGACGTTCCACTATCTCCTTTAACTCCTTCACGCGTGCCAGAACTTCTGGAGACATGCCAAGGGCTCGCGCCTCCTTCCTTACCTCTTCATCCGGCACGGGGTAGGATACGCGGATTCTGTACTCTTTCCGCATGGATACGTCTATGATCTCGGCGCTTCTCCCCCTCCCCGCGAGGAACCTAGCCACCAGTTCGGGGGAACCGACGGTTGCTGACAGCCCTATGCGCTGGAATTCCCGTTTGGTCTTCTCACGCAGTCGTTCGAGCGCTATGGATAGCTGATACCCTCTTTTCTCCGCCACGAGTTCGTGTATCTCATCGATTATGACGTATCTCACGTTCTCTAGGTGTTTTCCCATCTTTTCCGCCGGCAGCATGGCCTGAAGGGACTCCGGCGTGGTGATGAGTATGTGTGGCGGTTCGTGTGCTTGTTTGGACCGTCTGTACTGTGATGTGTCCCCGTGGCGCACGTCCACCCGAAATCCTAACTGCTCCCCCCACCACTTGATTCTCTCGAGCATGTCGCGGTTGAGAGCACGAAGGGGCGTTATGTATAACAGCGTTACGGGCTTCACGTTCTCCCGCATCATCTCCGCCAGAACAGGAATCAGAGCGGCCTCCGTCTTCCCCGAGCCGGTGGGCGCTATGATCAGGACGTTTTTGCCCTCGCGGATGGGTTTATACGCTCTTTTCTGCACCTCTGTCGGCTCGGTTAGACCTTTTTTCTGCCAGAGTTCCAGTATCTTTTCCTCACCCATCCGCACCATATATATCCTCTCCAAAACCATTATCTACGTGGCACCCCCATCCCTGCGGGAGCGATATCGATTCTACAGGTCCTTCGACGCCCGTGCCGCCTTTTCCTGGGCTAGGAGTATAACATCAACCCCCATCTTTGCCATAAACCCAGGATACTCGACACGTATCGTCCATCCCCGCCTGCGGCACCTTCTGGACAGGAACGTCCGGACAATCTGGCTGAGGAACGTTCGATCACCTGAGGACCTTCACCGCAGGGTCTTGAAGTATCTTCCAGAGGGCGTGTATTACTGGAGGAACGTTGTCTCGGATCCATCACTCTGCGAGAGGTGCCCCATCAAGTTCATCCGGCGAAGGAACCTCTGCGCGAACTGTCCAAACTTTCTGGGCCAGGAACTCATGTTCGATATCGATCCCGAACGCCTTCCATCGTCGGATTTCTCCCATCTGAAGAGGACAGTCGCTGATCTTTACGATGCCCTCTCCGAGCGGTTCTCGGACCTGCGCATCGTCTTCTCCGGAAGGGGGTTTCATATCCATGTCCTTGATCCCGATGCCTTTCTCCTTTCGCCCCCTGAGCGTATGCGTCTGGCGGAGGAGTTCAGGGAATACGGCGTGGATGTTCCCGTCACGGCAGGGGGTGTCTCGCTCGCCCGGCTACCCTATACACTGAACGGGAGATCTGGCTTCGTTGTGACGCCGGTGAATAGGGAAGAACTGGAAGAATTTGATCCTTACCATTCCTCATCGTAGTCCTCGTCGTCGAAGTCCTCGTCCTCGTCCCAGTCCTCGTCCCACTCGTCTTCGTCCCAGTCCTCCTCTTCCCACTCTTCCTCGTCGATCTCCTCGCCCTCGTAGTAGGCCTCTTCAGCCTGCTTTTTCTCCTCCTCCGTCATGGCGATCGCTATGAACGGTGGAGTAGAGTTTATAAATCTCGTGCTTGCGCATTTAAATACTTCCGCGGCGTATTTTCTCTGATGGCTCTGTTCAAGAGGGTTCTGGCGGACGCTGCTGACGTGGGCCTCCTCGTCCTCGTGGTGCTGTTCCTCTACGGGCTCTTCTACGCATTCGGCTCTGTTCTTGCCTCTGTTCAGTCTGCATACACCCTCACGATCCTCTCTTCCCCCGATCCGCTCCTCTCCATGCGCCCCGCCTTCTATGATGCTTTGTCGTCCCTGTCCGATCCCCTTACCCTCCTCTCCATGATCCTTTACGGAATCCTCCTGACGTATCTCTCGCTGGTCGTTATTGGCTGGATAGGCAAGAAGCGCATCGGCTATCCGGAGAACCCCTTCAAGCGGGCCGTTGAGGTGATCGTTCCCTTCATAATCCTCGGTATCATCGTCTTCGCACCTATCCTTCTCCTCCTCTCACTTCTCTTCTACTTCTCCTCCAACGTCTCCCTCCTTATGTTCTTCTTCGTCCTCTTCCTCGCCTTCCTCCTCGTATATACACCTATCGTCGCCCCGTCCATGGTGTCCCTCGTCCTGGATGCCGATTCCGTCTCGAAGGCCCTGCGTAACGGTGTCCTCGTGGGGCGCCGCCGCTGGAGACGCATAATCCTCTACATGATCGGCGTCGCGATCGTCACATCGATCATCATGTACCTCTTCGGCCTCATCGCTGCGTATGTA
>CAYZOD010000028.1:0-8239 GCA_964480165.1 uncultured archaeon | reverse complement strand
CAAACATGGACCCCTGGCTCGCATGCCTCTTGTCCTACCTCTACGGCTCGATCCCGTTCTCCTACATCGTAGCGTATTTATGGAAGCGTGTGGACATTACGCGTGAAGGGACGAAGAACGTGGGCGCATCTAACGTGGGCCTTGTTACGGGAAGCACTGCGGCGTTCTTCATCGCGCTCATACTGGATATGAGCAAGGGTGTGATCCCCACACTCCTATGGGATCCGATAGCAGGCGCCTTTGGTGTTGTGGGCCATATCTTTTCCATATTCATGATTCCCTTCAAGTTTAAGTTCAGGAGAGTCCGGTCGGGCCTTGGCATGGCTGCAACGATCGGCTGGATCTTCCTCAACGCCTGGCAGGTGGGTGTGATCGCCCTCCTCCTCTTCGCGTTCTTCTACATAATCATGAACCCCACCGACTGGAAACGCAACCTTGGAAAGTGGTATGCCATCGAGGAGGGCAACATAGAGACGATCTTCGCAGTTGGAGCCGCCGGAATCATATACACGGCGTTCTTCAATCCCCCTGCCGACGTCAAAACAGCAATGGCGATCATCCTCGTTGCCGTGTTCTATGCGTATGCCCGGGTGATCCGTTCGCAGATCAAGGAGTTCTGGGACTGGAAGAAGAGTGAAGAGTACTTGGAGCATCTCGAAGAGGTTCAGAAGGAAGAGCGTGAGTAGATTTAAACGGGGAAGACACAGTATAGAAGTATGGCGATAAAGGTTCACGCGGTTATGTGGAGAGAAGACGACATATACGTGATAAAGGACGTGTACACGGGCGTTACGACCCAAGGCAGAACCCCAGAAGAGGCGGAAGAAAACCTAAAGGAAGCGCTGGAACTTTACTTTGAAGAATTCCCCGAACTACAAAGGGAATACGCCCAGATTATAAAGAGAGGGCTGCGATATGGCACGATCGAAGTTGCCCCGCAACCTGTCGGGTGAAAAGGTAGTAAAAATCCTTTGCAAGCGCTTCGGATTCTCAATCTCCCGCCAGAGAGGCAGCCACGTCGTCTTAGTAAAGTGCGAGAGTGGCAGAAAAGTCGTTACAGTTGTACCGCTCCACGATGAACTTGCAATTGGAACGTTGCGCGGAGTGCTGGATCTTGCAAAGGTGAACATCAACGAGTTCTTAAAATTCGTATGAAAAGTTAGCGAGTATGAGCCGGGGGCGGGATCACGAATCCCATTTCATTGGGATCGCGAAGCTAACTGCCTGTCTCCGACAGGCAATTATGCGCTTTGTGAGAAAAGTTAGCGAGTATGAGCCGGGGGCGGGATTCGAACCCGCGTAGATGGGATCTGCAGTCCCACGCGTCGCCGCTCCGCCACCCCGGCACCGACAGAGATTCGTATTAGAGAGGGGGAAGAGGGTATAAAAGGGTTGAGGGGGGAAAGATTCGCCTATTCACAAATTCTTGGACAGCTACAGGTGCCTCTGCTTCCCAACCCTGCGACGAATCTCGTGCAATTGCTCCGGGGACACAACATGCAACGGATAGTGCTCCTCGGACCAAACAGTGCGAAGACGAACGGGACCGTGAACCTTTGGATCGAAGGGCCAGAGGTGGACCTCCTCCTGCCCGTCCCGCCTATGGTAGTCCAGAACAAAGACCTTGCTGCGATCGATCTGATAAATATCCGTATCGGGAGCGATCTCCTGCAGGAGATGGTTTGCAACATACTCATCTCCGTACTCCCTCATAGGAGGGTATTGCACAGTCGTCCTTTTCGTTCCCAGGCGGGCAATGATCCTACGTTCCGTTTCCGTTTCGGGCCAGACACGCTCCCCATTCAGGGCGCGCTCTAGAATCTTAATGAGAGGAACTCCGTATGGCATATCAACACGTTTTGCGTGGGCAAGATCCATATAGTGGTCATTCAGTGGTGCAGGATGTACGAGTATCTCGTGGCCCGAATACCCCTTCCTAACGTGAACAAAGATGGGTATATAATAATCACCGTCCTTTACAGAATGGAGAATAAGGTATTGGCCCTGCGGAAGGAGAGGCGCGGACGAACCCGTCTTCGCGGCATGGTGATTCAACAGCGCCATAATTACAGCCTCGGCAAGACGACTGAATTTCTTAGGATTCTCGTAGTGCGTGTGCCTCGTAACGTAATCTCGAACAGCCATGATATCATTATCCCCTCCACGTTAAAATATCACCTGGGCAGATATTACTGTGAAAGGGCTCATCGTGAGGGAGCCGTGGGCGTCGCTCATCGTAGATGGAAAGAAGCGCTGGGAGGTAAGGAGGACAAGGACAAAGTATAGAGGACCCGTTGCGATCATAACGGGTGGGAAGATAATAGGCGTTGCCGAGATCGTAGACGTCATAGAGCTACCTGTCGACGAGATGGCTGCCATGATAGACAAACACTACGCCGACCCCATGCTCATTCTCTCTTACGGCACGGGGAAGAAAACACTGTTCGCGTGGGTAATGAAGAATGCGCGACGGCTGAAAGAACCGATAGATGTGGAAATACCAGTCGGTGCGCAGATATGGGTGAAGATCAGCCCCGAAAAGGAGGAAGAAATATGGAGATCCTTGGAAGAGTCGTAAAGCGTTACGTTCCTAGGTATTCGTTCAGATGGAAGGGGTACGTGGATGTAGAGACGGAGAAGGGAGAGATACGACTGATTCTGCCCGGATCCTTTGCCCAGTGGCTCCGAAAGGGTGAAGGGGTAAAAATCCGGGCCAAAACGCTTTATACAACCCTCTGGAAATACGAACTCTGGAGGAAATGGGAAGATGAGTGGGTGAACGTCTGGCCGCCGTTCTCCAGGGAAGTAGAACTGGAGAAAAAAGACCCCGTAACCGGAAAGACGCTTTACACCTATAGGATCCGCGTGGAAGAGGCGGTAAGGGAAGAGGACTTTGAACGGATAGCGGAACTGGAGCAGTACCACTACGCGTCGAAGAAGGAGACCGTGGCCATTTGGGCATGCCCCGAAACGGGCGAACTCGTGGAGTCCAACGTCCGGCCTGACTGCCCCAACGCAAAACTCGTGGAAATTAGGGGTTCTCTACCCGTCTCGCGGTTCATAATCCTGAGGCTCGTTGATAGAAAGCCCTACGAGCCGGAGATCGTGGGATACGTGCGAATCGACCCACCCATTCCCAAGATGCACAGGAGGTTGCCGGACGGAAGCGTGCAGAAGAACATAAGGGAAAGCGTCTTCCCCGTTGACTGGTTCCATCCCACGTACTGGCCGGAGAAACTCATGAAGGAAGTTGCAAGAGCCAGCAGGATTGAGAAAAAGAAGCTCTTCGCCCAAGTATGGAGAATAGCGGTGGAGCAGTGTAACACGGCAGCAGCAAGGATTTCCAGGGTCGTTATCCACCCTGACTACAGGGGCGACGGCCTGGGGATGCTCGCCGTGAGGAGCGCGCTCGAATGGGTTGAAGAACGAAGGACGCCGGAGATGAAAAAGAGAAAGCACCTCGTCGAGACGATCGCCCAGATGGCCCGATTTAACCCCTTCTTCGAGCGCGTGGGCTTCAAGTACCTCTGGGACACGAAGTCGGGAAGACCTGTCCTCTACTACCCGCTGACAGAGGAGGCGAGGGGCATCATCGAAGAGTTCCTTCGAAATGACCCCGTTGCAAGGGAACATGGCGGGCGACTGTACAGAGAGGCGTACAGACCTTCTGAGCCTATAGAATCTCCAATCACCCTGAGAAACGTGACGAAGTACTATGAGAGCGTTCTGGACGTGGAGGGACTGCCCGAAAAGATACGAGAGGTCCTCCTCGCCTTCGGAGTGGACAGGAGGAAAGTTCAGAAATACGTGCTGAGGAACGTTGATCTTGAGATCCAGCCGGGGGAGATCATAGCGGTCGTGGGCGCCTCCGGTGCGGGAAAAACAACACTTCTGCGCATCATATCCGGGCTGGATGAACCGGACGAGGGTGTTGTGATTCTTCCTGGGGACGCACGCATAGCAACGCTCATTCCCTGGGATGTAGAGCCGGAGTTTGGGGATGAAACACTACTAGAACACATGTATGCAAAACTGGGGGATATGGTTGCAGCAATAGAGGTTCTGAACATGAGTGGACTCAGCGACGCCGTGTTCTACCGCGCCAGATTTTCCCAACTCTCAACGGGGCAGAAGGAGAGGGCGAAGATCGCATCGGTCCTGGCGGAGCGGCCAAATGTTATCATAATCGACGAGTTCGCGGCGCACCTTGATTCACTAACTGCGAGAAAGGTTGCCAGAAAGGTGGTGCAGATAGCGAGGAAGTTCGGGATCACCGCAATACTCGTCGTCCACCGGCCGGACGTTCTGGAGGTCCTGGATCCCGACAAGATAGTGTACGTAGGGTATGGGGGTATCTCAATAGCGAGGGGAGAATAAATATATACCTCCATGCGGTATCCATATCATGCATTCCAGGAGATTGGCTGCAGCAGCCGCCGTGGTAATTCTGGTGTTTCTCACAGCGCTCCTGATTATACACCATTGGGCGCAAGGGAGGGGTAGCTACTTCACGCCGATCCATATAGAGAGCTGCGGAAACGGCGTCTGCGAACCGAATGAGGGCGAAACATGTGCATTGTGCCCCGAAGATTGTGGGTGTGGTGACGGACAGATATGCAACGAATGGGGAATCTGCGTTGCGGCAGGCGACGGAAATAGACTAGAGCTTTCCCCAGACCGCGCAAAAATACTTGAAGATTACGTTACAAAACTGGCGGAGGATCTCAACAGGGATGTAAATGTACTCGGCCCGTTTGCTATGAAAACGCCATGGGGAACATATATGGTTGCGTATATCACAATCGCAGGCTGGAATGGAGTCGATACGCAATATGGAACAAAGTACTATGTGATGATGGACCCAAAAGGAAGGGTGAAGGTGTATGTGCGGACTTAGTATTAAAGGCATCATATTGCCGTTACTAGCTGCCATGATCATAATACTGGGAAATACGGGTATTGCAAAGGCCAGCCCCTTTGATTTTAGCACCCCTCTTGCCACCACACCAGCTTCTGACGAATGGGGGGATGTAATAACCGTAGAAAAGGTTTGCACGGTAAACCTGGGCGGAGCCAAGTACAATAAAATGCTGGAGGAGCTGCGGGAAATAATCACTGGAGACGTAATAGGAATGGATAATATATACATGGTCGGACTTATAAATCCGAACTACTACATCATAGACAGTGGAATCAAAACGTACGCAGAGACGTACGTTCTGACGAACTGTACAAAACTAAACGAACCTTCTGGAAAAATAAGGATAGCATCAGACTCCACCCAAATACGGGGGCAAAAAATAACGTCGGATGTACTCGCACGCATAATCGACGAAATATATGCGATTTCAGTAGAGATGGACGCGGATCCAAAGGAATGCGTGAGAAAATATCTACAGGGGCTCACAGAGGGCGATACCCTGGTCATACCCGGATATCAAAAGACCAAGACGAGGCACATCGCTGTGAAGATAAGCTACGGTGCGTTTACAGATGAATTCTCGCCTACGCACACCAAGCTCGCAAGATTTCCCGAGATTGGCAAGCTTGTTGGTTTCCGCATCGGTGAAGATGCGGTCACAGTAAAGATAGATGGTGAGTGGTATCCCCTGTTCATACAGGACTGGGAACGGATGCTGGAGCGCTGCATAGATAGCACATACGATATAGACAAATGCGAAACAGAGTACCACCAGAGGATCGTACGGCTGTTCTTCTCAAAGTATAGGGATCCAAAAACAGCCGGGGAGCTCTTGTATGGAAGATTCCTCTCAAAACCAGAGTACGGAATCCCGATACTTAGCTTTGATGACCAAAATGTCCCGTACTCCGTAGAAGAAGTGTTCGTAACAAAAGTAAAGGGCACTCATGGCTGTTCCATTGTATTTGGCGACGGTCCAGGACGCCTGAAGCTCAGTTGTCCGAACAACACCTGCTACTATCCGAAGGTTGAGAAACACATGAAGATGATCTGTGAAGGAAAGGAGGGCCCCTTTGAAGTAAAACCAATCAACGTTGCAGATATCCTGGTTCATAGCATCCCCAGCATAATCCGGGAAGATACCAACACAGGGACTGTATATGTATCGTTCCCGCTATGGGGGAAGATAAACAGATTTGGCATGACTGTGAATGGGAAGAAGCTTGTACTGGCAACAGAGGAAACCACACAAACCGCATTCATAGGTACGCTTGAGGGAAAGACAAACGTATTCTCAAGCAGTTCAGAGATATTGTGGGAGGGAATGGACCGAGAAATGGTGCTTGGAAGTATAGATGGACGATACGTAAGCTTCATCTCTGCCCTCACCCTCTGCCCACTGAGGATAGAAGCAAATGTAGTAGATCTGGGAAATCCAAAGGTACATATAGGCAAGAAAATCCTTGTATTCAGGGGAGGAAGCTTCAACAAGAAACATGTAGATGCATACATTCGGTCACTGAAAAGAGAAGGATTCTCAGTGAGGGAATGTGGTGTTACAAAATGGGGCATAGGGCACATCGTCAGCTGTAATGGTGAAACCGTGCAACCCTCACAGGCTGTCCCGTACGGACTTGCAAGCATAAAGGCACAAATCTACTCCACATACCTCAAATACAAACCTGACTACATTGTGTTCATCGGAACCCAAGGTGACATCCCCACAGGATACGACACACGATTAAGCATAGCAGTACCGTATCTCGACGAAGATGGCGAAGTACGGATAGCATACCCCGGATACTATGCCGCGATCGACTGGGAAGATTATCCAGATCCAGAGGTAAAAGCCGCCCTCGAACTAGCTAGCATCCTGGCCAAAAACGGTGGAATCACCCCTGAAGAAATAAAAGAGGTCCTAGAAGAGCATGGGACTACGGCGGAAAAGTACAGGGAATTTATACGAAATGCGGAGGGAGCACTTAACCTGAAGCTCGCAGGGGACGACATACTTGTGGATTTCGACGGAGATGGATACCCGGATGTGCCCCACTACAGAATAGACACAGAGTATGCCCTGGACGCAGCGGCGAGAACAGAGATCGAGGGAAACAGCATAACCCTTGTAACTGACATATGCGGTGATGAAGGCTTCTGTTTTATTACGGAGTACACAGAGGCCCTGAAAGAGTACGTCCCCGTGGACAAGACGTATGAAATGCCGCCATTCTGCCAGACTGCTGAAACATACCTGTACTGGGAGGACGACGAAGGAGCAAAAAGCGTGATAAACACCCTCATAAAAAGAATCAGCGGAGATGGACAGGAAATTGACAGGTTACCCCCACTGGGCTACCTCGAGATTCCCTGCGCAGAACCACCCGCTACAACCGGAATCTATCGCGAACCCATCGTCATAATCCACGCACACGGATTCTTAGATGAATTGGGCGGAGTCGCCCCAATTACCAAGATCTTGCCCGAAGCAAAAGATCACAACGTGGGAGGGGTAATCTCCACAAATTGGGTACCAGCCCTGGACAGTGTCAGCGACGAGGATATAAACCCAGGGGTTGCAATTCTTCTCTCGTGCATCTCTGCAACACCAGAATATGATGATCTTGATTCGATACACCGCGCCCTGATCATGAACGGGTTCTCTGGCGTAGTGGCAAACACGAGGGAGATAGTCGTACCTACCATACCATTCCCATCTTCGGGAGAATCTGCAATTCTCAATGTAATAATACTTGAAACGCAGTACCTGTTGAAAGGATACGACCTCGCCACGGCAAACTATCTGGCAAAAAAGGTCGTAAGCATGTTACCGGAAAGTGTGTCCCGGGACCCCCGGATGATAGCTGATAGCATAGCCCACGAAGTGTTCGGAGCAGGCACCGCAAGAATCATCAGCACCGCTGACACTCAAACGTAGCCCGAAGTTCGCGTAAACAATGAAATGTGCAAAGAGCGGGCCCGCGGGGATTCGAAGGCCAAGTTCTTTGGCCGGGCGACAGGCGGCGTTCCGCTTCGCTCCAGCCCCCTATTGAGTGGTCAGCCGAGCGGAGCGAGTGCTGGCCCACGAAGTCGTCCCACCAATGAAATGGTCAGTGGGCCCGCGGGGATTCGAAAAGCATTGCATTCTTTATGCGCTGCCCTGCACACGCCCGCTCCGCTCGCTTGGCAGGCCATCAGAAGAATGCGTAATTGGGGGTCGCAGACCCCCAGTTAGCTTCGCAGCTCAACGTGACTACGTCACGTGCGCTCGGAGGAACTCCAAGACGAAATGAAATGTGCAAAGAGCGGGCCCGCGGGGAT
>CAYZOD010000027.1:1151-8373 GCA_964480165.1 uncultured archaeon | reverse complement strand
CCCCGACCTTCGGGTCCGAAACCCGACGCGCTGTCCAGGCTACGCCACGGGCCCAGGTCAGACCTCGGTAGATATATAAACCACCATGATTTAATATCCACATGCGTCGTGGTCAGGCATCCATGGAAATGCTTCTCCTTACGGCCGGAGCGGTTCTCACCGCCGTCGTGGCGGGATACTATGCGGTGTCTTCCACTGCATCTGTTTACAGCGAACTGAACAACGTTGCGTATTCCACGCCCACAACTGGCGGCTCAAGTGTGACACTCACATTTACTGTATCTCCTGCGTCCGGCTCTCCTTCCACTACATTCCATCTCGAGTGTTCTGTTTCTGGCGGCACCCCCGGCTCCGTAGAGATAAACGTTGATTCGTCCCCTGTCGCGGTCTGCTCATCTTCTCCCTGCTCTTACGACGGGAGCTTCCCGGCTGGAAACCACACCGCCACGTGTACCGCCAACGTTGGTGGAAACACATACACGAAGAACGCAAGTTTCTCCGTTGTTGATAATCCTCCGAGCGTTTCTGCAGTCGCGACTGACGTTGGTGGCGGCTCTTACGAACTGAACTGCTCTGCAACGGATGATGTTCAACTCTCCCAGATCAGCATATATCTCGACGGCGGATCTACTCCCGAGAAGACGTGCTCGTTCTCGGGAGTTTCTGGCACGTGCTCCAAGACAGTTTCTGTTGCTGCTGGCAGCCACGAACTCAACTGCGTGGCGGTTGACTCGATCGGGAACGTGTCATCTGACGTGCAAGGCTTCACGGTGTCGCCCACGAACCAGCCTCCCGTTGCTCAGTTCACGTACACTATCTCCGGGACCGATGTAACCTTTGATGCATCTTCTTCTCATGATCCCGATGGAAGTATCGTCTCATATCACTGGGACTTTGGTGACGGAACGACGGGTAGTGGGAAGACTGTATCGCATCATTACACATCTCCTGGCAGTTATAATGTAACGCTCACGGTGGTGGACGACGACGGTGCGACGGGCACCAGTGCGCAAACCGTTTCAATTTCATCCTTACCGAATGCGTCTCCTACCATCTCAAACTTTGCGTGTGGTTCAAGCGGTATGACCGTGACGTGCTCTGCGGATTTGAACGATCCTGACGGAGACGTTCTGACGTGGGTGATAGACTTTGGTGGCGGTTCCACGTCCACGGGTAGCTTCGATCCAACCACAGATTCGAACCCGGTGATCTGGTCGCACACATACAAGTCATCTGGCACGTACACTGTTGAGCTTAACGTCGTGGATCCGAGCGGCGCATATGATGTTGCAACCCAGTCTATAACTGTGAGTGCCTCCCCTGCAGATACCACGCCACCATCTGTCGCTCTCGATGGTGTTCCGACGGCGTGGCAGAACACAGATGCAACCATCTCCGTTGTCTGTAATGATTCTGATAGTGGTTGTGATTCGTCGAGCTACAGAGTCTTCCTGAGCAACGCAGAGATTTCCACCTGTCCGTCTGATTATACACAGTATACGTATATCTCCCCGGCTATTGTTAGTAGCCACGTCTGGGCCTGCGGTGCGGCCAAGGATAACGCAGGAAACGTGGGCTTCAGCGGGGCGTACGAGATAAACGTTGATAAGATGTCCCCGGTAACTCAGGTATCTCTCAGTAAACCTGTGACCTTGCTAAACGGTGAGACTGTCCAGCTTTTCAAAGTGGTTTGTGCTGACTTTGACAGTGGTTGTGATAGTGTATACTACGCAGTTATGACCACGTCGTCCTGTCCTCTTCCCGGTTCATCATATACGCCGGCAACCACTGGCAGCCTTCACTGTTATTCATCTTCTCCTTGCACGTACTACGTCTGCACATATGCGGTGGATAATGCAGGGAACCAGGAAACGCCACACGCCACAAAAGTTACCCTTCCTGGGAGCGTTAAGCCTAGCCCCGGCCCCATTCCTCCAGGTCCGATTCCCCCTCCCTTTAGCCCACTATAATATTGTGACTACCACCACTCAGTGATCTTCTTCTGATTTGTTCTTTCTCTTATTAACACGCTGCGGGAAACCCATCTTTCCACTGGGATCCGCATCTTCGGTCGTATATGGTCGAGAACTTCCTGCAACGACCCAAATCGCTCGTACCCTTTCTCCAACGCTTCCCTGACGTTCTCTCTTACCTGCCAGACACCCAGTGGAATGTAATATCCTTCATGGACCTCCCGGAATATGACGACGCGCGCCTGCCGCCTTTCCCTTAACAGTTCTTCGATGACAGCAATCCTTGCGGCGTAGTAGGAGCCACCAACGTTGTCTGCGTACCCCTTTCTCCCCCTATGATCCTCCCAGTCGTTCAGGATTACTGTTTTGTCCCCCTGATACCATGCGGATCCCGGTGCCCACGCTTCGAGCAGTTCGAAGCCCCAGACATCGGGCATGAATATTATGTAGAAGTGGTTGTCAAACCGATGCCCCTCGTAGAGGCGGAACTCGTTTATGGGATCGAACTCCTTGATCTTGGCGATCTCCTTCCTGTATATGATGTCGTCCGTCGCCGTTATTGCCCATCTCGTCGGGACGAGTTTTCTGTTCCTAGGGATACCGAGAACGCCCGCGGAGAGGATCCTGGAGATCTGATAAACATCGTATCCAGATTCGAAGAGGTCCATTACTGCGTCCTCTGCCTTTACTTCGTCGTAGTAATACTTCTCCACATTCCTGTCTACCTTCGGGTTCTCTTGGACATTTATTCGCCTTGCCGGCGCCTTTGGACCCATTGGGGCGATAAGCTGACCGAATTCCACCCGCGGACTCGGAATCTTTTCCAGTTCTACCTCTACCGCAACGGGTCTCTTGCTCATCGCCAGTTCCTGGATCGTGAGGACGTCTTTCGGCGGGTTGGCCGCCGCGTAAACGTCGCTGCGTATGGTCGGCCGCAAGAGGGCCGTCCGCATGTCTACGATCTCGTTCATGTCCAGATCTCGCCACCCCCTTGGGTCTTCTGCGATCTCCACGTGCTTCATGGCCTCCATTGGTGAGATTTCCACCTTTGGATAGTTCCGCCAACTGACAAAGACCGCTGGAGGTGTTGGTGCATCCACTTCACTGCTCTTCGGCGCGTATGCTCTTATTCGCGCCTTCTGTTCGAGTATCGGACATTTTGGCAGACCGCACCAGAGGCGGCCCTTACAGCGCACGCAGAGCTTCGGATCGATTATCTTCACCACGTGTTAATCTGGTAGTTAGCATTAAATACGGGTAATGCATTATGGAAACGTGGGCTACCTCAAGGATCTCATAGAGGAGGTAAAGGGGCCGAAGAAGGAGGGTTCCGAGAAAAAGGCACCGGAGCACTACGTGGCACAGGGAGAAGAGGAATCCCTCAGCAATGTGAAGAAGATACTCGTCGAGGAGTATGGAGACGTGAAGATATACAAGGTGATCGGCGACCCCCTCTACTGGTATGTTGTCCCCGTTCCGAGGCCAACGAGCGGCGAGCGCAAGATTATAAACCTCCTGAAGGAGGCAGCCACTCGTTTAATCTCCATGACGACGTCTCAGATCCGTGATCTTGAGGCAAGGAAGAACGTCTACCGTCAAAAGGTCCTTGAGATCATAGATAACGTTCCAGACCTTGGAATTCCGCGCACGAAGCGCGAATTCTACGCAGAAATCGTTGTGCGTGAGATGATCGGCTACGGGCTTCTGGATCCCCTCGTTTCCGACGAATACCTAGAAGAAATCATGGTAATCGGCCCCAGAAGGCCGGTCTATGTCTATCATCGAAAATATGGAATGTGCAAGACCAACGTCGTCTTCTACGAGGATCAGGAGATCCGAAACATAATCGAGAAGATTGCGCGTGACGTGAACCGCCATATAGACGCAGTGCACCCCCTCCTCGACGCCCGTCTACCCGACGGCTCCCGTGTCAACGCGACGATTCCTCCCGCGTCCGTAGATGGATCCACCATCACCATCCGCAAGTTCCGCAAGGACCCGTACACCGTTGTGGACCTCATACGCTTTGGAACGTTTGACCCGAAACTGGCCGCATTCCTCTGGCTGGCCGTCGACGGTATGGGTGCAAAGCCCGCAAATATTCTGGTTGCTGGCGGCACGGGTTCCGGAAAGACCACCACTCTAAACGTTCTCGCGGCGTTCATTCCAGCCCATGAGCGTATAATCACCATAGAGGATACGGCGGAGCTGAACCTCCCCCTTGAGCACTGGGTGCGTCTAGAGGCGAGGCCACCCAGCATAGAGGGAACGGGCGAGATATCCATGGACATCCTCGTCAAGAACGCACTGCGCATGCGCCCCGACAGGATTATCGTGGGTGAAGTCCGCCACAAGGAGGCATCGACCCTCTTCACCGCGATGAATACGGGCCACGATGGATCTATGGGGACCATACACGCAAACAGCGCCGAGGAAACGATCGTCCGTATCGTCTCCCCTCCCATGAGCGTTCCGAAGATCATGGCAACGGCCCTTGACTTCATAATTGTTCAGAACCGCATCCATGACCGGAGGAAAGGGACAATCCGTCGCGTGGTGGAACTTGCAGAGGTGAGGGATGTCGATCACGAACCAAAGGTCTTCACAATCTTCTCGTGGAACGCCGCTAAGGACGAGATGGTCCAGGTCGACGAGAACATCCTATATCTTGCCAAACTCTCCGAATTTACAGGTCTGAGCAAGAACGATCTCTTGGATGAGTGGGTGCGTCGTGAATCGTTCATCAAACGTCTCTACGAATCGGGTAAGAGGGACATGGCATCTGTTAAGAAGGCCATCCAAGAATACTACATGGAGGCGGAGAAGCGTTGGCGAAAGAAGTGAGCTGGGACGATCTGAAGAAGCAGATAGTCGACGATGCAAAAAAACAGAGGCCAGAGCAGGCTCCGCCGAAGAAGAAGCAGCAGATTGAGAGCGTAGATGATATTATCCGTCGTCTGCAGGAGAAGTATCAGCAGGAGGGTGCATACATCAAGGAAGACGAACTGGAAGAGAAAGAAGTAGACATAAAGGATATCCTCGCCCCGAGCATTACGATTTCCGGATCTCCAGAGGATCTGGCGGAGTATGAGTCGCCCATCGTGCGCACGGTCGGTAAGATCTACCTCCGCTTTAGGGGATTCTTCGACGGAATTCTACGGAAGATCGCCGATCAGAAGTATATAAAGCAAATGGACTGGGACCTCTATGCGGCGAACTTGCCCTTCACGGGCCTTCAATATCTCGCGTACATCCTTGTTCTCTCTTTCGTGCTCTCTGTGGTTGCGTTCTTGCTCTCCGTGCCCCTCTTCCTCCGTGTCGGCCCTAAGTTCGCAGTGGTGGGCCCGATCGCTGTGGCGTTCTTCACTTTCATGCTCGTTTACGTATTCGGCCGTGCATATCCGCGTAACCGGGCGATAAGTAGATCCCGGCAGGCGGAGAAGTATCTGCCCTTTGCATTACGTCACCTAGCCGTGGAGATCCGTGCGGGCATGGGCCTCTACCAGGCGATGCGCGCCGTGGCGGAGGCAGACTATGGCGTCCTTTCAGAGGAGTTCAAGCGAACGCTCCGTGAGATCGATGAGGGAAAGTCCACAGAGGTAGCCCTGTCCAATCTCTCTGCACGTATGAAGTCCAAAGGCATCCGAAGGGCCATTGCCAATATCCTCCGTGCTGTGCGGATCGGAGGGAATCTCTCCGACGCGATAATGGGTGTGGCAAACGATGTTTCTTTTGAACAGAGAATGAAGGTCACTGCATATGGCGAAAAACTGAACTTCTTCAGCGTTATCTTCATGTTTATGGCCGTTGTATTCCCCGTTATGCTTGCCATTATATCAACCATAGGATACGCACCGACTGGATCGGATCTCCTCAAGGCTTTCCAGATACCGCTGAACCTCTTGGGTTTGGCGTATCTCGTAGTGTTCCCATCATTCCTACTCCTCTTCCTATACTTTGTCAAGGTTTCAGATCCAATGAGGTGAAAATATGGCTGAATCACTGTTCAGGATGTTCATGCGCTCGTATACGAAGCATCTTCGCCTTGCAGGTATTCGTACGAATCCCCGTCTCCTCATACTCTCCGCGGCCCTCGTAGTTCTTGTCTCTACGCTTCTCGCACTCCTACTGCATGATTTTCTACCGTTTCTCATAGGCCTCCTCGTAGCGGATTTCATAGTGTTCTATCCATACTACAAGGGCGTTCAGATCCTCTCAGAAATAGATGCGAACCTCTCCGATGCTCTCAAACAGATCGCATCAACTCTCCAGTCCGGCGGGACGTTTGAGATGGCTGTGAGGGAAGTGGTTTCTGCGGATTACGGGCAGCTGTCCAAGCAGTTCAGATACGTGCTCGACGACCTGCAAAGTGGAAACACAATAGACGTCGCCCTTGGCCGTTTTGCTGCGAGGGTGCCCTCTGAACTTGTTCAGCGCGTTGTTACAATCATCGTCGACGCGTTCCATGCCGGTGGTGGCCTTGCGAAGGTTCTCAACGATGTGGCGGAGGATGCCCGCCAGACGTATCGATTGATGGAGGAGCGCAAGGCGAAGACCACGATGCAGGCGATGTTCCTTGTTGTGTCCTCTGTAGTTCTCTCTCCATTCATCGTGGGGGCAGCGTTTGGCATCATGCGCTTCTTTGCGCGAATGGGGAAGAACTTTGCAGGATCGCAGATACTCGATGCTGCGGAGTACGCGAAGATGATGAATGCTGTGGGTTATATGCAGATGTTCCTTACGATATATGTGATCTTCCAGGCGGCGCTCTCCGCGATTATGATCACGGCGATCAGAGAGGGAAAGGTCTCCTCTGGCATCCGTTATGCACCCATTTTCATGATTGTGGCATACATAATCCTCATGGCCACGGCAGCCATGGTTTCGGGCATGCTGAGTGGGTGACCCCAACGCTTTTATACATCCTCGTTGTATTCAACACATCGGAGGTGATATGATGGACAACCGTGGTCAGACAACCTTTGAATACCTGCTCCTCGTAGGCGGTGTCGTCATCCTCGCAGTCCTCGTAGTTTACATGCTTACGACGGGCGTTAAGGGCAGCGCAACGGATGTGAATAAAACTATCGGAAAGGCCACGAACAAGCTCACGACCGAGGCAAATGAGGTGTTGAATGAAATCAACGTCATATGATATTGCATCCTTTTTATTTTGCTTTTTATCTTATTGCTCTATGATGGACAACCGTGGTCAGACAACCTTTGAATACCTGCTCCTCGTAGGCGGT
>CAYZOD010000027.1:0-1051 GCA_964480165.1 uncultured archaeon | reverse complement strand
CGGGCGTTAAGGGCAGCGCAACGGATGTGAATAAAACTATCGGAAAGGCCACGAAGAAGTTCTCCGAGGAAGTAAACGAGATACTGAGTAAGTTCTAAAACTGGTCTGACCACTTTTTACGTATGTTTTCCACAGCCTCGACGCTTCTTGTACTTTTACTTGCTGCCTTCTTCGACATCTGCGAGCGAAAGATTCCCAACTGGCTGACGTATGGCGCGATGATTATTGGCATTGCATATTGGCTCGCCATGGGAAATTATTCAGTCATCCTATACGTTGCAGGGACGTTTGCCGTCGCCTATCTTTTTTACAGAATTGGTCTCTGGGCCGGCGGCGACGTGAAACTCTTCACTGCCATCGCCGCGCTCAACCCATACTCCTTCACGCTCTGCGGGGTCACTCTTCCCTTCCCGCTCGCGCTCTTTATTGTATCGATTTTTACGGCATTCCTTCTGACGTTTCCATGGATGCTCTGGCGAATCCTGCGCTCAAAGGATCTGCGAAGACATCTTCTGCGCGATCTGCCCGCCATTCTCCGCAAGTCCATCGTGGCCGCAGTGGTCTTCTCTAACTTCGGCCCTCTTGGCGTGTTCTTTCTTTTCCTGCCAAATCCCGTGGACCTCTTCTCAGCTCTCGCACTCTTCCTCTGGTCTCCCCCACCCTCTCTTCTCGGATATGCAACCCTACTATTCTTCACCGGCGTTTTCATACGCGTCCTCTCCATGCGCTCCCTTGTCTTCCGCAGGGTGAAGAGGGTAGATGAGCTGGAGGACGGTGACGTGCCCGCCGACTTCATACTGGAAGATGGAAAGATCATTCCTTTTTCCTGGACGACAGCGATCCTCGCCGAAACAGGAAAAATCCCCGTGCGTTATTCACCCCTCCGTGCCGCCGGCCTATACCCTGAAGATATTCAATGGTTAAAGGAGCAGAACATTGAGAAGATAGCGGTGCGAACCACGACGCCCTTTGTTCCCTTTGTTGCCGCTGCGTATTTATTGCTCATAGCACTATCTTATATCGGTGCTTGATTCCATCGTTTTTGGGATTC
>CAYZOD010000026.1:0-8550 GCA_964480165.1 uncultured archaeon | reverse complement strand
CCCTCCATTTGTAGTCGCCGGAGGGGAACTGGATGTAAGAACCTGATATGTCAGCAGTAAGGACGACGTAGGCATTGTTGTCAGTGTCAGAATTGTTGACGAAGTTCAGTGCAGAGTTGAGATCGGATTCGCAGGTGGATTTGTCGGAGCACTCGAGGTAGTATGAATTGACGAAGGTGACGGATTTTGTATTGTTCCCCGTTTTTAGTTCAGTCTGGGAGTAGTCGACCTTCGCAGTGATGGTAACGTCAGCAGGAGAGGTGGTTGTTCCGGTGGTGGTGAAGGTGTTGCACTCGTTGGGGGAGAGAATGGGTACGGTGAAGGTGGTTTGGGAGAGGGAGGCGTTGTCTGCAGAGAGGGTGAGGGTTGCTTGAGTGTTCATATCATCTCTACCGTCGTTGCAGACGGTTACCTCTACTGTGAATGAGTTGTAGTCGCCGAAGAGGAGGGTTTTAGAGTCGTAGTGGTTCTGGTGGGCGGAGATGGATTTTACAATAAGGTCGGGATAGAGGGATATATGTTCTTCAGGGACCTTGAGGGTTTGAGAAGCAATGGGGGAGGAGCCGTAGACGAACTTGTAGGTGTAGGTTCCTTCTTCAGGGATGATGACGTCGGCGCAGACCTTACATACGCCCTTTGGGGGGACGATAGAATTGCAGTCGTTGGAAGTATTGGTTTCGGTGAGGACGAGGGTGTTGTCCCTGTAGAGGTAGAGGGTGATGTTGGATAACTGGATGTTTTCCTCATTGGGATTACGTATTACCGAGCAGAGGGTGGTGGTTTTCTTTGTAGGTGATGGTGGTTGGGTGTAGGCGGATTCGATGTTTGGGGGTAACTGTTGGATCTGCTGGGTGGAGGAAGAGGAAGAGGTTTGGACGTTGGATTGGAAGGACTGGAAGAAGGTGTACGCGGAGAGGGAGGAAACGACGATGATCGAGAGGAGAAGGACAGTGGCGAGGGTGTCGGCTTGAGCGCGCACAATAAAATACCGCGAGGTAGCATAAAAACCCTTCCCCTCCCCTTCTTCTTATTCAGGTGATGCTCATGAAGATACGCCAGCCCATAGTCACCGTTCTCGGACACGTGGACCACGGGAAGACGACGATCCTCGATCGAATCCGACGAACAAGCGTTCAGAGGAAGGAAGCGGGTGGAATCACCCAGCACATAGGTGCAACGGAGGTGCCCATAGACGTCATCGAGCGCATTTCGAAACCATTAGCCAAGATGTTTCCCGTTCAGTTCAAGATCCCAGGTCTCCTCTTCATTGACACCCCTGGCCACGAGGCGTTCACGAATCTCAGAAAGCGCGGCGGGAGCATCGCAGACATCGCCGTACTCGTCGTGGATGTGAACCAGGGCTTCCAGCCGCAGACCCGGGAGGCCATCGAGATCCTCAAGACGTACAAGGTCCCCTTTATCGTCGCAGCCAACAAGGTGGACGCGATCACGGGCTGGCAGAGCAAGGAGGACGAGCCTATCACCCTTGCGCTCAAGAGGCAGCGACAGGACGTCCTTCAGGATCTGGACATGAAGATATACCAGATCGTGGCGTCTCTGGCGGAGTATGGCTTCGATTCCGAGAGATACGACCGCGTTACCGACTTCACGAAACAGGTGGTGATCATCCCTACCTCCGGAAAGACGGGGGAGGGCATACCCGAACTTCTCCTCTACATAGCGGGCCTTGCACAGAAATACCTTGAAAAGCGATTGGAGATTGACGAGAACGCTCCGGGTAAAGGCGTAATCCTCGAGGTAAAGGAAGAAATCGGCATAGGAACAACGCTCACCACGATCATCTACGACGGCGTGATAAGAAGGGGCGACCACATCGTATTCGGCACGAAGAATGGCCCGAAGGAAACAAGGATAAGGGCGCTGCTAAAACCAAAGCCGCTGGATGAGATAAGAGACCCGAGGGACAAGTTCAGAGGTGTAGATGAAGTCCATGCGGCGGCAGGTATAAAGATTGCCGCACCCGACATAGACGACGCCCTTCCAGGATCCCCCATACTCGTGGTAAGGAGCGAAGATGACCGCAAGATGGCCCTTGAGAAGGTCAGAAAGGAACTGGAGAGCATATCCTTCGAAACGGACGAGATCGGCCTCATCGTAAAGGCAGATACCCTTGGATCCCTCGAGGCGCTTGTAAGGATACTGAAGGAGCACGGATACCCCGTGAAAAAGGCGGAGATAGGAAACGTGAGCAAGAAGGATGTGATAGAGGCGGACGTCGTCCGCCAGAAAGATCGCTACCTCGGCGTGATCATCGCCTTCAACGTGGGGCTGGAACCCGGTGTGGAGGAGGAGGCGTTCCGCCTGAACGTCCCGATCATAAAGGAACAGGTCGTCTACCGGATCCTCGAACGTTACGAGCAGTGGAGGGAAGAGGAGCGCGAACGAGAGAAGAGGGAAAAACTGTCGAAACTCGTGCTGCCCGGAAAGTTCCAGATACTCGACGGCTACGTCTTCAGGAGGAGCGATCCGGCCATCGTGGGCGTTCGCGTCCTCGCCGGCGTTATAAAGCCGAAGTATCCAGTCATGAGAGAGGATGGACGGCCGGTAGGCACAATTCGTGGAATGCAGAAGGACAAGAGGAGTGTGGATGAGGCACACGAGGGAGACGAACTGGCTGTAGCGATCCAGGGTCCCCTCGTGGGGCGCCATATATTCGAGGGGGATATCCTCTATACGGACGTGCCCTCTGAACACATCCGCATACTCCTGAAGAACCGCCACCTCATCCCCGAGTCCTACGTGGAACTCCTGCAGGAGATCATGGAGGTAAAGCGGAAACGCGGCGAGGAGGAGGAATGACCCTTTAAAACGTTCCCATGAAATTCCTACGTAGGAGGGATAGCCATGAAACTCGTCATTTCCGACCCGAAGACAGGGAAGGCATACCAGAAGGAGATTAGCGACGAGGACGCGCAGATATTCTTCGGCAAGAAGATCGGTGACGAAGTGGACCTCTCCCCGATCGGCCTTTCCGGCTACGTCGCGGTCATTCGCGGCGGTACGGACAAGGACGGATTCCCCATGAGGCCGGACGTTCACGGCACCGGACGTAAGAGCGTGCTCATCGGTTCCGGTCCGGGCATCCGGAAGAAAAGCCTTAAATACAAGGGGGAGAGGAGAAGGAAGACGGTTCGAGGGAACACCGTGGCTGCGGACATCGCTCAACTCAACCTGAAGATCGTTAAGGAAGGTAAGCAGAAGTTGGAGGAGATATTCGGTGGCGGCGAAGGAGAAGCCCAGGCAAGCTGAGGTCAACATTGGGATGATAGGCCACGTGGACCATGGAAAGACGACACTCACGTATGCGCTCACTGGTCAGTGGACAGATACGCACTCCGAGGAGCTCAGGAGAGGTATTTCCATTCGCCTGGGCTACGCTGACGCTATATTCTCTAAGATCCCAGGAAAAGATCCACCCGAGGCGTACACCACCGGCTTTTCCCCTGACTGGGAGGTTCTGAGGCGCGTGTCCTTTGTGGATGCTCCGGGACACGAAACGCTCCTCGCCGTTATGCTTTCGGGTGCTGCAATCATGGACGGCGCTGTTCTCGTCATCGCCGCAAACGAACCCTGCCCCCAGCCACAGACGGAGGAGCACCTCCTCGCACTCACGGCAACGGGCAGGAAGAACATTGTGGTTGCACAAAATAAAGTGGACCTCGTCTCAAAGGAGGAGGCGAAGAAGAACGCCAAGCAGATACGCGAATTCCTCGCAAAGTACGGTTACGAGGATGTCCCCATTATCCCGACCTCTGCTCACCACAAGATCAATGTGGACGCCCTCATTGAGGCCATGGAGATCTACCTCCCCACCCCCAAGCGCGACGAGTCCAAGCCCTTCAAGATGTGGGTGGCGCGCTCCTTCGACGTGAACAAGCCGGGAACTCCACCAGAAGAGATAAAGGGCGGTGTCCTCGGCGGATCCATTGAGCAAGGTGTCGTCCGTGTGGGCGACGAGGTGGAGATCTCCCCCGGCCCCGAGGGCGAGCCCATCGTTACAGAGGTCGTTTCCCTTTCATCCGGATCGGATTCTCTTGAAGAGGCGCGACCGGGAGGACTCATAGCAATAGGAACGGAGATAGACCCTGCCTACGCGAAGGGCGACAAGATGAAGGGACAGATCGTGGCAAAGCCCGGGACGCTGCCCGAACCCACGACGGAATTCACCATGGAGTACCACGAACTCGAGAGGAAGGTCCAGAAGGTGGAGCACACGCCTTTCAAGTTCCAGGAGATGCTCGCACTGGCCATTGGAACGATGCCCGCCGCCGGCTTCGTCGTCTCCGCCAAGAGCGATGAACTGACGGTCAGGACGAAGAAGCCAGTCACCGTTCCAAAGGGGACGACCATAGCAGTGAGCCGCAGGATAGGGAACAGGTGGCGCCTCGTGGGATACGGTGTTGTGCAGTGAGGCAGATCGTTGCTGTCGATACGAACATGCTCCTCGTCCCCTTCCAGTTCGGCGTGGATATCTTCGAGGAGATCCGCCGTCTCGTTCCGAACGCTCGCATCGTCGTTCTAAAAGGCACAATAAGGGAACTGAACAAGATAGCAGAGCAGGGCACAAAGGAGAAAAAATACGTGACCCTTGCGAAGAAGCTGCTAGATATAAACCGCGTGGAGATCATCAACAGGGACGGCCCGGTAGATTCTGAATTGGTACGCTTAGCAAAGGAAGGTGCGATCGTAGCGACGAACGACAGAGAACTGAAGAAGCGCGTCTGGGAAGCGGGTGGAAAGGTCATCGCGCTGCGAGAGAAGAACCGGCTGGAAATCTTCTAAATCAATCAATCCGCAGGCGAGAAGAAACGGGATGGCAGTAATCACAGCGAAACTCAACAAAATACTCACCAGATCCTACGGAAAAATCTCCGCAGAATGAACAGGGTGCCACCTCGGATATAGTAACGCACGAAGCGGCGGGATCCGTAACGGTACCAAGAGTTGCACCCGTGACAATAGATCTCACGGTAATACTCGCACCATCGGCAGGCACAGGATCAGCACTAGAGATCACAGAGACACACACATGAGACTGTCCGCTCGCGGAATTATACTCACCACGGGCGTAAACAATGGATACGTGTGCATAGCGGGTCGCAGCAGACACATCACGAGTGCCAATAATAGCAGATCGAAAAACTATATCTTGCACGGTAGGATAAAACAGTGCGACAAGTGCTATGCCGATCGCCACGAAAAGAACCGGAGTGATGAAGTTTGAACCGCGTCCCACGGAAAAAAATGCGGCCAGTATCTTAAAACTTTCGCCGTCAATTATTCTGTATAATTCTGGAGGCGGTAACAATGGTGCAGAACGTTTGGAAGGAGGTCTCACCGGGGGAGGACGCTCCCGAAGTCGTCAACGTGTTCATCGAGATCCCGAAGGGTCACAGGAACAAGTATGAGTACGATAAGAAGACGGGCCTGATAAAGCTTGACCGCGTGCTCTATTCACCGTTCCACTACCCCTACGACTACGGATTCATACCGAGGACATACTGCGAGGATGGAGATCCGCTGGACGCCTTCGTCATCATGGATGAACCCACATATCCCGGTGTCCTCATCGAGGCGCGCCCCATTGGCATGCTCGAGATGATTGACTCCGGAGACAAGGACGAAAAGATACTCTGCGTTCCAGCCGAGGATCCGCGCTTCAAGGACATAAAGGACATCAAGGATATTCCCGAGCACATACTCAAGGAGATCGCCCACTTCTTCGAGCACTACAAGGACCTCCAGGGCAAGAAGACGGAGATCATCGGCTGGAAAGGCGCGGAGGATGCGAAGAAGAAGATCTTGGAGGCAATCGACCTCTACAAGAAGGAGTTTGAGTGATCACCATGTTCTACAGATACGTGATCCGCGACACGGTTCGCGTTCCTCCCAACCGCCTAAAGGGTGATCTGAAGAAAGAGGTCCTCGGAGAACTGAAGGAAACGTATGAGGGGGTAGTTGACGAGGATCTCGGCGTGATCATCGCAGTAACGGAGGTCAAGGAGACCGGCGAGGGCAAGATCATCTGGGGGGACGGTGGCGTATACGTAGATACCGTCTTCGAGGTCCTCGCTTACAAGCCGTTGGTCCAGGAGGTCGTCGACGGCTACGTGACGGACATCACCGAGTTCGGTGCGTTCGTGCGCATCGGGCCTATGGATGGCCTCGTCCACGTCTCACAGGTCATGGACGACTTCGTGCGCTACGACCCGTCCGTCCCCGCATTCATCGGTAAAGAATCCGAACGTATGTTGAAGATAGGGGACAACGTGCGTGCGCGCATCGTGACCGTGGCCATCAGAAACTCCATAGCGGACACGAAGATCGGTATGACCATGCGCCAGCCAGGATTGGGCAAGTGGGAATGGATAGAGGCGGATAAGAAGAAAGCAGCACAGGAGGGAGCATGATGGCAAAGATCGTCTACAAGGCGTGCAGGAAGTGCCGCTACCTCGTGGACATCAAGGCGGACAAGTGCCCCAACTGCGGTTCGGAAGACTTCACAAAGCTCTGGCGCGGCTACATCATAGTCGTCGATCCCGCGAACTCGCAGGTGGCAAAGAAGATCGACGCAAAGATTCCCGGTCTCTACGCAATAAAGGTGGCAAGGTGATCACATGGAGATTAAGATCGCTTCGGAGAGGGAGAACGTCCTCCTCGGCAGAAAGGAGATCTGGGTGATCGTCAAGGGAAAGGAGACGCCCAAGCGTGCCGAGCTCAAGACCCGCCTCGCGGCGGAGCTGGGCGTCGACGAGAAGCTCATCATCATCGACAAGATAAAGACGATCTCCGGCAGTCCGGAGACAGAGGTCTACGTCAAGGTCTACAAGGATGAGGAGTATCTGAAGAAGATCGAGCCGGAGTACAAGATAAAGCGCAACCAGGTGGTGAGCGAGAATGCCGAAAACGAAGGGGAAGCCCAGCCACAAGTATAAGAAGTACAAGGTTGAGGACGGCAAGGTCGTGCGCCTCGGCAAGACCTGCCCCAAGTGCGGTCCCGGCGTCTTCCTCGCGGACCACGGGGACAGGTGGCACTGCGGGCGCTGCGGCTACACCGAGTTCAAGAAGAAGGAAGAGAAGCAGTGACGTTTTATTTTCAACCCTCCCTATTTCTTCGTGATCGTCCTGGGCATCGAGTCGACAGCGCACACCTTCGGCGTGGGCATCGTCGATGAAAATGGCAGAATACTAGCAGATCAGCGCATACAGTACCGACCGAAGGAGGGAGGGATCCGCCCAAGAGAGGCAGCGCAGATGATGAGCGAAAGGGGAGCAGATATCGTTGCTGCAGCGATAGAGGAAGCAGGTGTGAGCATAGAGAAGATTGACGGAATCGCCTTCTCCATCGGCCCGGGACTGGGCCCTTGTCTAAGAACGGGGGCGATCGTCGCACGCTTTCTAGCAAAGAGGTATGGCAAACCCTTGATCGGAGTAAACCACTGCATAGCCCATATAGAGATAGGAAAGCTCGTTGGGGACATCAAGGACCCACTTGTCGTGTATCTTTCCGGCGCGAACACGCAGATCATCGCCCTGGCAAACGGGCGTTACCGGATCTTCGGTGAAACGCTGGACATCGGCCTGGGCAACCTCCTCGACTCATGGGGGAGAGCGGTGGGCATTCCTTTCCCTGCAGGGCCAAAGATCGAGGAACTGGCAAAGAAGGGTAAGAACTTCGTGGATCTCCCCTACACGGTGAAGGGATCCGACCTCGCATTCTCGGGACTTTACACGGCGGCGGTCAGGGCAGTGGAGAAGCACCCCGTGGAGGATGTGGCGTACTCGTTGCAAGAGGTAGCATTCTCCATGGTTGCAGAGGTGGCCGAGCGAGCGCTGGCACACACGGAAAAGAAAGAGGTCCTCCTCGTGGGAGGAGTCGCCGCCAACAAACGCCTCCAGGAGATCATGCGATTAATGGCTGAAGAGCATGATGCGTCCCTGCACGTCGTCCCCATGAAGTATGCGGCGGACAACGGGGTGATGATCGCCTGGACGGGCCTGCTCATGCTCAGGGCAGGGATGACCACGCCGCTGGACGAGCCGGTGAATCCCAAGTTCAGAACGGATCAGGTTGATGTCAAATGGATTTGAACGAAATGTGCAGAGAATGGGTCCGCCGGGATCACGAAGGGCATTGCATTCCCACGCGCTGCCCTGCACGCGCTCGCTCCGCTCGCTTGGCAGGCCATAGAAGTAGTGCATAATTGCCTGTCGAAGACAGGCAGTTAGCTTCACAGCCCAACGTGACTACGTCACGTGCGCTCGGACGTAGTCCGAGACGAAATGAAATGTGCAGAGAATGGGTCCGCCGGGATTCGAACCCGGGACCTGCGGCTTAGAAGGCCGCCGCCATATCCAGACTAGGCTACGGACCCAGGGCGAGCGACTGTGGGTATGGGGTCGCAGACCCCATGGCCGGACGCGTCCGGCCAGAGCATCTGGCCCTAGGCTACGGACCCGCCGATCAAAAACCATGAGGAAAAGATAATAAAAGCTTCTACGGTGAGCGGATAAAAGTTATAAAGTTCG